>JAYTXT010000289.1:0-3483 GCA_043742765.1 Gammaproteobacteria bacterium
AAAATCATCGAGCGCGAAGCGGCAGCCCATGCCGTGCAGCACGCCGATGAAGCGGCGCGCGTGCTCGAGGTTGGCGATCACCGCGCTCTCGGCAATCTCGAAGCACACCTGCGCCGGGTTGGCGCCGGTGGCGTCAAAGCACTCCACCACGAATTCCAGGAACTGCACGTCGGCCAGGGTCTGCCCCGAAATGTTGATGCCGATGCTGCGTTTCGGCGGCAACGCGATCGCCCCGCGGCCGAGCGCGTCGAAGGTGGTCTGCACGATCTGCCGGTCGATCAGTCCCATGAGCCGATAGCGTTCGGCGGCCTGCAGGAAATCCGCCGGCGACACCTGTTCGCCCGCATCGTTGCGCAGGCGCACGAGAACTTCCATCGCCGGGCCGACACCGCCGTCGCCGTAGGCCGCGACGATCGGCTGGCAGTACAGTTCGAAGCGGTGTTCCTTGAGCGCGCTCTGCAGCAATTGCAGCCAGTGAATCTCGCCGCTCTGGCGCGCATGGACTTCGTCGCGCGCGGAGTACACCGTCACATGGCCGCCCTGGCGCTTGGCCTGGTAGCAGGCCGAATCGGCGGCCGCGAGCACTTGCTCGATACTGGACGATTCCTTGGAGATTTCCACCAGGCCGATGCTGGCGCCGACACTGAAAATGCGGTCGCGCCACACGAAGCGGTGATCGGCGACGCGGCGGCAGACTTCATCGGCGATCTGCCGCGCCTTATCGAGCGGGCAACCTATCAGCAGCATGCCGAACTCATCGCCGCCGAGGCGCCCGACGGTGTCCGAGTCGCGTACCCCGCCGCGCACCAGCTTGGCGATATCGCGCAACAGGCTGTCGCCGGCCTGGTGGCCGCTGGTGTCGTTGATGGTCTTGAAACGGTCCAGATCCAGATAACACAGCACGTGATTGGCGTCGCCGCGATGCGTTGCCTCGACCGCCTCCTGCAAGCGGCGCTCGAACTCACGGCGGTTCACCAGGCCGGTGAGTGCGTCATGCGCGGCCTGGTAGGAAATCTGGCGCGTCAGGCCGCGCGATTCGGTGACATCGTGCAGTAGCAGCACCGCGCCGGCGACATCACCGACCTCGTCACGGAGCGGCGCCGCGGTCACTTCGACCAGACGCTCGGCGGCGTCCTGGCCCAGCGCCAGCGGCCGGCGGCCCAGATTCACCGGCAGTCCCGCCGCCAGTGCCTGGTGGACCGGCTCGGCGAGCAGCTTGCGGTCGGCCTCGTTGGCGTTGCGAGCCAGTTCCTCGAGCGCCATCCCCGCTGCCGCATCGGCCGATACGCCCAGGAGCACCACGGCCGCCGGGTTCAGATAATCGACGCGACTGTGCAAATCGACGGTTACCACGGCGCCAGGCATCGACTCGAGCGCCGCGCGCGCGCGCGAGCGCGCGGCGGAAGGCGCGCCGAGCGCGGCCACGGTCTGCGTCGGCAGCACTTCCACGCCCACGATCAGCAGCGCGTGCTGGCCTTCATGATCAACCGGCCAGGCACTGAGCTCCAGACGCGCATGCTGCCCCTGGAGACCGAGCAGGTCGACTTCATAGCGCGTCGCAGCGGCTTCCCCCGCGAGCCGATGACGGATGTTCTCGCCCACCAACTCCGTGTACTCGGGCGGCACCAGATCTTCGAGCCGCCGCCCGATCAGTTCGGCCGGCTGCGCGCCGATCAGCCCCGCGAACTGCGGATTGGCATAGAGGATGCCAGCTTTGCCGTGGATCAGCACGGCTTCATGCAGGCGATCGCCGAGCTCGGTCACCGGGGCCGGCGCCGCCGGTTGGGATTCAGACGCTGTGGTGGCGGCACGCGTGAGCAGATGATTGGCAACCGTCACCAGCGCCGCGAGCTCGCGCTGGTCGGTGGCCAGTTCGATGCGGCCGCGGAGCGAGCCGCCCACGGCAATGCGGTGGAGCTGGCGCGTCACTTCTTCAAGCGCGCCGCGCTGGCGGCGCTGCATCGCATACAGCACCAGCAGCGCCACTGCAAGCAGCGCGAACAACAGGCAAAATAGCGCCAGGATCGACATGAAGCTGCTGCGATTCCCTCTTTGATATACCGACGCGCCGCCACTGCGGCGTGCGCCGGATAATGATGCTTGCAGCATAGCCCAGCGGGTGGTCGCACCGGAGGGCGAATTCACCATATGATGAGCACTTTGTTGCGCCCGTGAGCGGTGTTTTCCGGCTCGCAACGCCGCGGCAACGAACTGACGGCGCAGCCGGTGAATTAAGTTAACCTTGGTATGATTGCGATTCCCATGCACAGCACCCAAACCGCACTCGAGCAGATGATCTCCCAGCAGGTACGCACCTGGGAGGTGCTCGACACGCGCACCCTCGACGCGCTGCACGCGGTGCCGCGCGAGCACTTCGTGCCCGCTGCCTGGCGTTCGCTGGCCTACGCTGATTGCGCACTGCCGCTCCCCTGCGGCAAGCACATGCTGACGCCGATGCTGGCGGGCCGCATGCTGCAGTCGCTGAGCTTGCGCCAGGGCGAACAGGTGCTGGAAATCGGCACCGGCTCGGGTTACCTGTCTGCCTGCCTGGCGGCAATGGGCGGACGCGTGCAATCGCTCGAGTTGCACGCCGAGATCGCCGCTGTGGCGCGCGCCAACCTGCTCGCAGCGGGCGCCAGCAGCGTCGAGGTCACTACCGCCGATGGCGCCGCGCTGGTCAGCGAAACCGCCTACGACACCATCGTGCTTACCGCCTCGCTGCCGATCTACCAGCCTCGATTCGAGCGCGCCCTGAAGTACGGCGGCCGGCTGTTCGTGGTGGTGGGCATAGGCCCCGCCATGGAGGCCCGGCTGGTTCGCCGGCTCGGGCCCGCCGAATTCAGCTCGCAGGTGCTCTTCGAGACCAGCCTCGAGGCGCTGGAACACGCGCCCGCCCCGCCATCATTCAAATTTTGACCGTGACTGCTGTAACCCAGATCGACCCTGCCGGGTTAAAAGCCATGATGGACGCCCGCCGTGAGTTCTGCCTGCTCGATGTCCGCGAGCCCTGGGAAGTGGCGATCGGGTGCATTCCCGGCAGCGTTTGCATCCCGATGCACGAGATTCCGGCCCGGCACGTGGAACTTGACGCCAGGGCGGAGATCATTGTGATGTGCCAGGTGGGCGGGCGCAGCCAACGGGCTGCGGAATTCCTCGCCACCCGCGGCTTTGCCAGCGTCAGCAACCTGCGAGGCGGCATCAAGGCCTGGGCGCGCGACGTCGATCCGAGCCTGCAGGTCGAGTGACCCGGGCCGCCCGATAATGACAGCCACGAACCCGATACGGATGTATTGCGCATGAATCGCCACTGGTTATCTGCCCTTGCCCTGAGCTGCGTTGCCGGTGCCGCCGGCGCGGAAGACCTGCAGACCGTCTACGATCACGCCCTGCTCGCCGATCCGACCATGCAGCAGGCCGAAGCCCTGCACATGGCCAGCCGCGAAACGCGCACGCAGGCGATCCTCAACATGCTGCCGCTCAATG
>JAYTXT010000290.1:0-2745 GCA_043742765.1 Gammaproteobacteria bacterium
TGCGCGCGCCGAGAGCGCCGAGCGCAGGTCGTCGGGCATGATGCGCCCGCTCGAACCGCTCCCGGAAACGGCCGCCAGGTTGAGACCCGCCTCCTGCGCACGCCGGCGCGTCGCCGGGGAAGCGCGCACTTGCGTTGCCGAGCCGGCATGGGCTTGCGCGCGGGCGGGCGGCGCAATAGCCGCCGGCGCCGCGGCGGCAGCGGGCGCTGCCGGAGCCTCCCGGGCAGCCGTGTCTTCCGTGTCGAAGGTCGCCAGTTCGGCGCCCACGGCGATCACATCCCCGGGCTTGCCAGTGATCGTCAGCACCCGGCCGCCCACCGGCGCGGGAATCTCGACTACGGCCTTGTCCGTGGACATTTCCACCAGCGGCTGGTCTTCCCTGAGCACATCGCCCGGCTTCACCAGCCAGGCCACGATCTCGGCGGAAACCGTGCCTTCGCCCAGATCCGGCAGTTTGAATACGTGGCGGCTCATTTGGGCTCCATGACGGCCTTGAGCGCCAGTGCCACGCGGGCCTGGCCCGGGAAGTATTCCCACTCGAAGGCGTGCGGGTAGGGCGTGTTCCAGCCGGCCACGCGCTGGATCGGTGCTTCGAGGTTCCAGAAACAATGCTCCATCACCGTGGCGGCCAGCTCGGCGCCGAAACCGGCGAAACGCGTCGCCTCGTGCGCGATCACGCAGCGGCCGGTCTTGCACACCGAGTTGCACAGCGTGTCCACATCCAGCGGCACCAGGCTGCGCACGTCGATGATCTCGGCGTCGAGCTTCAGCGCCAGCGCGGCGGCTTCCGCCACGTGCACCATGGTGCCATAGGCGATGATCGTGACCTGCGTGCCGGCACGCACGATCTCGGCGCGGCCGAAGGGCACGGTGTAATGGTCGGTTGGCACCTCGCCCTTCGCGTGCGTGCTCCAGGGCACGGCCGGCTTGTTCGGATCGCCGTCGAAGGGCCCGTTGTAAAGGCGCTTGGGCTCCAACAGGATCACCGGGTCATCGTCTTCGATCGCACCGATCAGCAGACCCTTGGCGTCGTAGGGGTTCGAGGGCATCGCCACCTTGAGCCCGCACACGTGCGCGAACAGCACCTCGGGGCTCTGTGAGTGCGTCTGGCCGCCGCGGATCCCGCCGCCGCAGGGCATGCGCACCGTGACTGGCGCATGGAAATCCCCGGCGCTGCGATAGCGAAGCCGCGCCAGCTCACTGACGATCTGGTCATAGGCGGGATACACGTAGTCGGCGAACTGCACCTCGGCCACGGGCCGCAGACCGTTCACGCCCATGCCAATGGCGGCGCCGATGATGCCGCCTTCGGCGATCGGCGTGTCGAGCACGCGGTGCTCGCCGTACTTGCGCTGCAGACCGTCGGTGCAACGGAACACACCACCGAAGAAACCCACGTCCTGGCCGAGGATCACCACATTCGGGTCCCGCGCCATCGCGATATCCATGGCGGAGTTCAGCGCCTGGATCATGTTCATCTTCGCCATGGTCGACCCTTAACCTGCAGCCGCGAGTTCGGCGCGCAGCAGTTCCCGTTCGCGGCGCAGATGCTCGGGCAATTCCTTGAAGACGTCGTCGAACATCAGGTCGCGATCGAGGCGTGGGCCATCACTCATCGTGCCGTGAGTGACCGCTTCCTGCCACGCGCTCACGACCTGTGCGTCGAGTTCCTCGCTGAGCGCGCGGTGCCGTGCGTCCGACCATTCGCCCAGCGCGATCAGATGCTGCTTGAGCCGCTCGACCGGGTCGCCCAGCGGCCAGCTTTCCGGTTCGTTCTTCGGGCGGTAGCGCGAGGGATCGTCGCTCGTTGAGTGGGCTCCGGCGCGATAGGTGACCAGCTCGATGAGTGTGCCCCCGCCCCCGGTGCGGGCGCGGTCCGCGGCCCAGCGCGTCGCCGCGTAGACGGCAAGGAAATCATTGCCATCGACGCGCAGTCCGGGTAGACCATAGGCCGGGCCGCGCGCAGCAAAGGAATTCTGTGCGCCGCCGGCCGTGCCCTGGAAAGTCGAGATGGCCCATTGGTTGTTCACGACATTGAGGATCACCGGCGCGCGATACACGGAGGCAAACAGCAAGGCATGATGGAAATCGGCTTCCGCCGTGCTGCCTTCGCCGGTCCAGGTTGCAGCAATGTGTTCTTCGCCCTTGATAGCCGCTGCCATCGCCCAGCCCACCGCCTGCGGAAACTGCGTCGCCAGGTTGCCGGAGATCGAAAACAGGTTGGCCGCCGCGCTGTGGTACATGACCGGGAGCTGCCGTCCCTTGCACATGTCGCGCGTGTTGGAGAGCAGCTGGCACATGAGTTCGACCAGCGGCCGGCCACGCACCATCTGCAGGCCCTGGTTGCGGTACGCGGGAAACAGCATGTCCCCGGGCTGCAGGGCCATGCCGGCGGCGACCGACACGGCTTCCTCGCCGGTCGACTTCATATAGAAGGAGAGCTTTCCCTGGCGCTGCGAGCGCACCATGCGATCGTCGAACAGGCGCGTGAGCAGCATATGGCGCAGGCCCACCTGCAGGTCCGCGGCCTCGAGGCGCGGATTCCAGGGGCCGATCGCGCGATGAGCGTCGTCGAGGACGCGGATCAGGTCGGTGGCCAGCGGGCCCATCTCGCGCCACGAGGCCGTGGTTTCCGGCCGCGCCACCGCCCCCGCCGCTGAGAGCTGCAGGTAGCTGAAATCAGGGGGCTGGCCCGGGCGGGCGGGCGGCGCCGGTACGTGCAGACGTGAACGGGTAGGCATGTGC
>JAYTXT010000291.1:0-4173 GCA_043742765.1 Gammaproteobacteria bacterium
GGACGCCGACGCCGGGCACATCGAGATGGCGTTCCCGTTCTTCATCAGCAAGCGCGCGCCGGTCTCGGGCGTCGAGAGCCTGATGGATTACCAGGCGGCGCTGGTTGGCGAGTGCTGCCACGGCGAGACCACGCTGTGGGTGCGCGTAGTGGTGCCGGTCACCAGCCTGTGCCCCTGCTCGAAGAAGATCTCGGAGCGCGGCGCGCACAACCAGCGTTCGCACGTGACCATCAAGGCGCGGTTGCGCGAGCATATGTGGATCGAGGAGCTGATCGACATCGCCGAGGCCGAAGCCTCGTGCGAACTGTACGGCATCCTCAAGCGCCCGGACGAGAAGTACGTAACCGAGCGCGCCTACGACAATCCGAAATTCGTCGAGGACATGGTGCGCGATGTCGCCCTGCGGCTCGACGCCGAGCCGCGCGTCGGCGCCTACGTGGTGGAAAGCGAGAATTTCGAGTCGATCCACAACCATTCGGCGTATGCGCTGATCGAGCGCAACAAGGTGGCGGCGACGCGCTAAGGGACCGACAGGAGGTCTACGGTACAGCTGCTTTGGCGCTCATGGCGGTGCGTGGATCAAGAAACGCCCAAAGCGGCGTTTCTTGCCATCCCTTCGCGCGGACGGGCGACTACGCCGCGGTGTATCAACGTGTAATTTAAAGCAGCACTGGTCGTCGCCTGCGTCCGCACTCAGTGCGCCGCAAGTCGCGCCAGGAACGCCAGGCTAGCGGCCGTCTTGTCGCGACTCGCCGCGGCGCGGTGGCTCCAGAAGCGCCCTCAGCCAGCGCAGGCGCGAACCCCGCGACGGGCGTGCTGACGTTCGCTGCGCGTTCGCACCGGCCTTTTGAGTCACGATTTGCGGCGCGCCGAGCGCGGCCGTTGGCGACGCCCAGTGCGGCGTCTGATTTCCCGGCTACGTTATTGGGCCAAGTCGCCAGGCCGCGCGAGGGTACGGCAGGAAATGCCGCTCAGGCATTTCCTGACCCGCGCGCGGCCATGAGTGACTCGAAAAACCGCTGCGAACGCACAGCGAACGTCAGGCGTTGCGGAATTCCACGCCCTGCAACCGCCCGATCAGCGCGCGCAGGAACACGCGGTTGAAGCGCAGCTGGCACGAAGCCGATACCTGCTCGAGGAGCGTAGAACTCACCTTGATCACCGTGACGTCGCCGGCGGCGCGGATCGTCGCGTTGCGCTTGGCGCCCTGCACATAGCTGGTTTCGCCGAAACACTCGCCGGTCGACAGCAAACCGACCGAGGCGCCGTTGCGTTCGACCGAGCAGTTGCCGGTGACCAGGATGTAGAAACGGTCGTCCATCTCGCCTTCCTTGACGATCTCCTCGCCGCTGGCGTAGTCCTGCCAGTGGCTGGCGCGCATCACCTCGGCGATCTCGGCGTGCGAGAATTCGTGGAAGAATTTCAGACGCCGCAGCATGCCGAACTGTTCCTGCTGGTTCATGCGTGAATTCTGCTGCCGCAGCTGCTGGTGCACGCGCGTGAGTTCCGCTGCGAGGTCGAGGCCGGTTTTCTGGCGGCGTTCCGGTTCCTTCTGCATTGCGGTGGCGACCACCACCTCGAGGTCCTCGGGCACATCCTCGCGCAGCGTGTGGATCGGCGGTGGCGTCGCGTAGACGATCTGGTGCAGGAGTTTGGCGAGGTTCCCGGCGCGGAACGGGCGCGTGCCGGTCAGCAGTTCGTACATCACGGCGCCGAGCGAGTAGAGGTCCGAGCGGTTGGTGAGTTCCAGGCTCTGCACCTGCTCGGGCGACATGTAGCTGGGTGAACCGGCGATACCCTCGATGCGCGAGATGTCGGAATCGGCCACCAGGGCGATGCCAAAGTCAATGATGCGCACGTCGCTGTCCTGCGTGAGCATGATGTTCGAGGGCTTGATGTCGCGGTGGATCACGCCGCGCGAGTGCGCGTAGTGCAGCGCCTTGGCGCACTTGAACATGAGTTCGACCACGTCGTCGACGCGCAGCAGGTTGTCGGGCCGGCAGTACGCGGCCAGCGTGCGCGCGCCGTGGACGTGTTCGGTGACGATGTAGCAGTGGCCGTTTTCCTCGCCGGCATCGTAGATCGGCAGGATGTTCGGGTGGTGCAACATGCCCACCATGTGGGCTTCCGACAGGAACATCTTGCGGGTGACGCGCGCGCGCTCGTCTTCGCCGGCAATGTCCATCGTGTAAACCTTGATGGCCACATCGCGACCGTAATACGGGTCGTGCGAGAGGTACACGGTGCCGGTGCTGCCGCGACCGACCTCGTTGATGATGAGGTACTTGCCGATGCGCTCGGGTATGGCCCGCAACTTGGGACTGGGAGCTGTTGACACGGCCATCTTGAGGTTGATCCCGGAATAGCGCCTGCGGGTGCGGATCCGAGGATACGGAGACCCTTCCGGGGGGTCTGTGACCTGCATCGCAACCCCTCAGGGGCTGCAGCACAATGCAGTGCCTTAAGGACCGAAATGCCCGAACGGCGATTGCGAGAACTGGATCACGCTCCCGCCGCGGCGCAACTCCAGGCCGGGCTCTGTGCGCAGCCGGCCGCAGCAGGTCAGCGGCACGGCGCAGCCCCTGGCAATGGCCGCCAGCGCCGGCGCCGCAGCCGACGGGGCGGCAAAACACAACTCGTAGTCTTCGCCCCCCAACAGCGCGCCCTGCCAGGCCTGTTCGCCGGCGATAGCCTGCAGGGCCTGGGAAAGCGGCAGCCGCTCCACGTCGAGCACCGCGCCGCAGCCGCTGGCGGCACCAAGGCGCGGCAGATCGGCCAGCAAGCCGTCCGACAGGTCGATGCAGGCCGTGGCCACGCCGCGCAGCGCCTCGCCCAGCGCCACGCGCGCGGTGGGAAATTCAAAACGCCTGCGCAACCAGGTAGCCTGCGGATCTGCGCCACTTGCGCACGCTGGCGCCCTGCCCTGCGCCGCATCGCCGAGCGTGCCGCTCACCCAGATGTCATCGCCTGCGCGCGCGCCACTCCGGCGCAAGGCCGTGCCCTGGCTTACCTGGCCCGTGAGTTGCACGGTGATCGTCAAGGGCCCGCGACTGAGATTGCCGCCCACCAGCGCCACTGCGTACTCACGCGCGAGCGTGCCGAAGCCGGTCGCGAATTCACCAAGCCACTGCTCGTCGATGCCCGGCAGCGTCAGCGACAACAGCGCCCACGCTGGCGTCGCGCCCATGGCCGCGAGATCGCTGAGATTAACGGCCAGCGCGCGATGCCCGAGCGAGCGCGGCGGACTGTTGGGGAGGAAATGCGCGTTCTCCACCAGCGCATCGGTGGTCTGGGCGAGCTCGAGGCCGGTGCGCGGCCGCAGCAGCGCGGCGTCATCGCCGATCCCCAGTGCCACATCGGTGCGCACCGCGCCAAGATGGCGGAAGAAACGTTCGATGATCGTGGTTTCGTCCAGTGACATCGGCGGCAATGCGCTCGAGCGCCCGCTCAGCGCTCGTCCGTGCGCCAGGTACGTGCCGCGCGATCGAGCACGCCGTTGACGAACTTGTGGCCATCGGTGGCGCCAAAGCGCCGCGCGAGCCCGACGGCCTCGTCGATGACGACTCGGAACGGCACTTGTGGTTGGTGTTGCAGCTCGACGCTGGCGACCAGCAGCACCGCGTGCTCGACCGGATCGAGGGCAGCGGCCGCGCGTGACAGGAACGGGCCCAGCGCGGCATCCAGGGCCTCGTGTTCATCGATGGCCTGGCGCACCAGGGTGCGGAAATATTCGCCGTCGGCGCGCGGCATGTCCGCGTCGCTGGCGAATTCGGTTACCAGATCCTGCCAAGGCGCGGCATTGAGCTGCCAGCGATAGAGTGCCTGCACTGCCAGGCGCCGCGCCAGGGCCCGCGCCGCGGTCTGCGGGTTGAAGTTGCCAGCCATGCGTCAGGCGCCGATCAGAGACGGCGCAGCAGCTGCGCCATGGCCAGCGCCGTATGCAGCGCCTCCGCGCCCTTGTTCTGCGCGCCGGGCGCGGCCCGTTCCTGGGCCTGGGCCAGGTTTTCGGTGGTCAGCACGCCGAAGGCGACCGGCACGCCCGTGACGAGCATCACCTGCTGGAGTCCGCGCGCGCATTCCCCGGCCACGAAGTCGAAATGAGCAGTATCGCCGCGGATCACGCAGCCCAATGCGACGACCGCATCGCAGCTGCCGTTGCGCGCCAAAACCTGC
>JAYTXT010000292.1:0-3195 GCA_043742765.1 Gammaproteobacteria bacterium
GATCTGACGTTGGGGCCGCTGCTGACGCTGCTGATCGCGAGCCCGGCCAAAGCCCGGCGCGAACTGGCCCGCGACATCGCCATCATCGTGGCCGTGCAGTTCGCGGCGCTGGCTTACGGCGCCACCACGCTCTGGCAGGGTCGGCCGCTCTACTACACCTTTTCAGAAGACCGCCTGGAACTCGTGCAGGCCTCTGATCTCGATCCGCACGAGGTGGCACTGGCGCTCAAGCAGAATCGCGCGTACGCGCCGCACTGGTACAGCCTGCCGCGCTGGGTCTGGGCCCCGCTGCCCGAAGCTGCGGGTGAAAGCGAGGCGATCATGATGGCGGCGATCTCGGGCGGCGATGACGTGATCCAGATGCCGCGTTATTTCAGGGCCTGGGAGCAGGGGTTGCCCAGACTCCGTGCGCATCTCCAGACGCTCGAAAAGCTGCGCGATACCCGCCTGCTGAAGAAAAGGCCCATGCTCGAGGCGCAGATGCGGGCACGGGGTTTGGCACCCGATGCGGCCACGACGATGGTCATGAGCGGCCGCGGCTCGCCGCTGCTGGCGGTGTTCGATCGCGATACCCTGCGCCTGCGGGCGCTGCTGCGTGCCGACAGGTAAAATGCTCCATGCGCTTTTCCGAGTCCATTGATGTAATTGTCGTTGGCGGGGGCCACGCCGGCTGCGAGGCGGCGCTGGCCGCGGCGCGCAGTGGCGCGCGCACGCTGCTGCTGACGCAGAACATCGAGCAGCTGGGCGCCATGAGTTGCAACCCGGCGATCGGCGGCATCGGCAAGGGCCACCTGGTGCGCGAGATCGATGCGCTCGGCGGCGCCATGGCACACGCTGCGGACCGCGCCGGTATTCAGTGGCGGACGCTGAATGCGAGCAAGGGTCCGGCGGTGCGCGCCACACGCGCCCAGGCCGACCGCCAGCTCTACAAGCAGGCCATGCGCGGCATCCTCGAAAACCAGCCGAACCTGACGCTATTCCAGCAGGAGGCGGCCGACCTGCTACTGGCGGGCGAAGCTGTGCGCGGCGTGGTCAGCGTCACCGGCATCGTCTTTGCCGCGCGCGCCGTGGTGCTCACCGTGGGCACGTTCCTCGGCGGACGCATTCACGTCGGGCTCGACAATTACGCCGGTGGCCGCGCCGGCGATCCGCCCTCGAACGTACTTGCAGCGAAACTACGCGAACGCATGCCACGCACAGGTCGGCTGAAGACCGGAACGCCGCCACGGATCGATGGCCGGAGTGTCGATTATTCGCAGCTCGAAGTGCAGTCCAGTGATTCGCCGGTCCCGGTGTTTTCGTTCCTCGGGCGGGTCAATGATCACCCTGAACAGGTTAATTGTCACATAACACATACTAATGAACGCACACACGAAATCATCCGTTCGGGACTCGATCGCTCGCCCATGTACACCGGAGTCATCGAGGGCGTAGGCCCGCGATACTGCCCTTCTGTGGAAGACAAGGTGCAGCGTTTTGCCGAACGGAAATCGCACCAGATCTTCATCGAGCCCGAGGGCTTGGGTACGCACGAGATCTATCCGAACGGTATCTCGACGAGCCTGCCTTTTGACGTACAGGAGCGCTTCGTGCGCAGCATCGCCGGCTTCGAGCGCGCGCATATCACGCGGCCCGGATACGCAATCGAGTACGACTATTTCGATCCGCGCGACCTCGGGGCATCGCTCGAAACGAAGAGCGTCAGCGGCCTGTATTTCGCCGGGCAGATCAACGGCACCACCGGCTACGAGGAGGCCGCGGCGCAGGGCCTGCTCGCCGGCATCAACGCCGCGCGCGCGACCCGCGGCGAGGCGCCCTGGATCCCGGCGCGGAGCGAGGCGTATCTGGGCGTGCTGGTCGATGATCTGGTCACGCAGGGGGCCGCCGAGCCCTATCGCATGTTCACCAGCCGCGCCGAGCATCGACTGCTGCTGCGCGAAGACAACGCGGACGCGCGACTCACGCCCACGGGCCGTGCACTGGGCCTGGTCGACGACGAGCGCTGGCGCTTTCACGAGCACAAGCACCGGGCCATCGAGCGCGAAACGGCGCGCTTCGAGGCGCGGCGTATTCGCCTGGGCGAAGCGGGGGCCGATTGGTGCGTGCGCGTGCTGGGCGGCGAGACGCTGAGCCGCGACCTCACGGCGATGGAGCTGCTGCAACGGCCGGGTGTTTACTATGACGACGTGCTCGAGCTGATCGGGCCGCCGGCGGCCGAGGCGGCGAGCGATGAGCGCCTCGCTTCCCAGCTGCGTACCGCGCTCGACGTCCGCGCCCGCTACCGCGGGTACATCGAGCGGGCGGCGCAAGAGATCGAACGCGCCCAACGGAACGAGCACACGACGTTGCCGCGGGATCTCGACTACCGAGCGCTCGCCGGGCTGTCGAACGAAGTGCGGCAGAAACTCAGCGAGATCCGCCCCGCGACGCTCGGCCAGGCGGCGCGGGTGCCGGGCGTAACGCCGGTGGCGGTATCGATTCTGCTCGTGCACCTGAAGAAGCGGCGCCTGATAGCCTGATTTTCCAGCCTCTTACGCCGCTCCCGGCCAGCGGGTGTATGCTGATCGGTATCGCGGCCATTGCCATCGGAGTAGCTCACATGTTCGGGTTCAATATCAATTTCGTGCCCATTGTGATCGTGTTCGCAGTGGTGATGTTCGTGTCCAAGGCCTGGCTGACCGTGCCGCAGGGGTTTCAGTACACGCTCGAGCGTTTTGGCCGCTTCAAGAAAACCATGGAGCCGGGCTTTCACCTGATCACACCGTTCTTCGAGAGCATCGGCCGGCGCATGAACATGATGGAGCAGGTGCTCGATGTGCCGCGGCAGGAAGTCATCACCAAGGACAACGCCATGGTGGGCGTCGACGCCGTGCTGTTCTACCAGGTGCAGGACGCGGCCAAGGCGGCCTACGAGGTCGACAATCTGCGGCTCGCGGTCGTGAACCTTACGATGACCAACATCCGCACCGTGGTCGGCGCCATGGATCTGGACGAAACGCTTTCCAAGCGCGATGACATCAATCACCGGCTGCTGCGTGTGGTCGACGATGCCACCATGCCCTGGGGCATCAAGGTGACACGCATCGAGATCAAGGACATCCAGCCGCCGCAGGATCTGATCGATTCGATGGGTCGGCAGATGAAGGCCGAGCGCGACAAGCGCGCCAATATTCTCGAGGCCGAGGGCTTCCGTCA
>JAYTXT010000293.1:0-5510 GCA_043742765.1 Gammaproteobacteria bacterium
GGCCGTTGAGCAGATCGACCACCGATTGCGCGCCGATCTGCAGGTCTGAGACCACCAGGTGCGGCTCGGTCTGCGCGGCGATGCGCAGCGCCTCCGGCACCGAACGCGCGGCGCCGACCACCTCGATGCCCGCCTCGGAGCCCAGTGACACGCGCAACCCGTCGCGCAGCACGGCTCGCTCGTACACGAGCAACACGCGCAGAGCCCCTGGAAGCACCAGCTCGGGGGCACCAGCGGGCACGGCATTCACTGCAGCAACGGCCTGATCAGCGCTTCGAGCTCCGCCGTTTCGAACGGCTTGGCCAGCACGGCGTCCGCGCCGACGGTCGTGGCCGCGGCGAGGTAGGCCCGCGTGGTCACGGCCTCAGGCCCGTAGCCACTGAGTTCAAAATTACCGCCGCCCGAGATGGCGATGATGCGCACCGCCGGAAATTCACTGCGGAGCCGGCGGATCAACTCGACCCCATCCATACCCGGCATGATGATGTCGAGGATCACGAGGTGATAGGTTTGCGCGTTGAGCTTCACCAAAGCGGTCTCGGCGTCCGCGGCCACATCGACCTGCAGTTCCTCTTCCTCGAGCACACGCTTGAGCGCGTCGCGGACGAAGGGTTCGTCGTCGATGACCAGGAGGTGCTTCATGCGTTGCCCGCCGCGAGCATCTGGTCGAGTTCCCGGCTGCTCACCAGCCGGTTCTCGACCGCAAAGCGGGTCACACCGGCCGCACTCCTGAGGCCCAGCCGCCGCATCAGCACCATGCGGAATTTCTCGGTCGCCTTGACGCCACGCCCCAGCTCCTTGGCGATCTGGCGGGTGGGGACGCCGAGCGCGATGAGGCGGATGACCTGGGAGGAGTCGCCGTCCAGATCGGTGACGGGTTGAACCTGCGGTGGACCGCCGTCCTCGAGCCAATCGCTCACCACGGATTCCCACACGTTCCCGCACACGGTGCGCCGTCCACCGGCCGCGCGGCGTACCGCCCGGAGCAATTCGGATCGCGACGCGTCCTTGCACACGAAGCCGATGGCGCCGCCGATAAAGGCCGCGCGCACGTATTCGAGCGAATCGTGCGCCGTGAGCACCAGGATCGCGGTGCGGGGGAATTCGCGGTACATGGCCTGTACCGCCTGCCCGCCGGACATGCCCGGCAGGTTCAGGTCGCACAGGATCAGGTCCGGGCGGGCGTGGCGCACCAGCGCCAGCCCCGCGGCCACGTCGCCCGCGCAGCCGACGATCTCGAGGTCCGGCTCGAGCGCCAGGAGCGCCGCGAGGCCGTCACGCACCACGGCGTGATCGTCGACCAGCACCACCCGGCAGCGCCGCGCCTCGCGTTGCGATCGCCAACCGGGCCAGATCGGCGCGCGCTCCCTCTTCTTCGTGATCATGCGTACATTATCCAACAAAGGCGCCTAGGCGACAGCCGGGAACAGGACACGAAAGGCACTGCCCCGCCCCAGGCTACTGGTAACCAGTATCCGCGCACCGAAGCTCTCGGCAATACCATGAACTACGGAGAGGCCAAGCCCGGTGCCCTCACCCACCGAGCGGGTCGTGTAGAACGGCTCGAAGATGCGCGCGACGGTCGCAGTATCCATGCCGGCGCCCGTGTCCTCCACCACCAGCTCCACATAGCGTCCGACCGGCACGCCGCCCGGCGCCGCGGCGTCGATATCGACATCACCGACGTTGACCGTGACCACGCCAGGAGCCCCGGACAGCGACTGGTAGGCGTTCTTGCACAGGTTGACCACCAGCTGCACGGTGAGCGAACGGCTCGCCTGCACCGGGCGGCATTGCGCCGCCGCGCGGACCACCAACTGGCAGTTGGGCAGGATCAGCGGCCGGAACAGCTTGAGGGCCTCGTCCACGACCTCGCGCAGGTCCACCGGCTCCATCACCAGATCGCTGATGTCATGGCTGAAGGCCAGGATCTGCTTCACGAGGTCGCGGGCACGGCGCGCGGCCGACAGAACCTGTGCCACGTCCTGCCGCGACTCGCTGGCGGCGGGCAGGCGCTTGAGCACCAGCTCGCTCAGCAGAATGATCGGCACCAGGATGTTGTTGAACTCGTGGGCGATGCCGCCCGCGAGCGTACCCACCGTCTCGATGCGCTCGCGGTGCTGGAGCTGGCGTTCGAGACCGGCACGGCGCAGCTCGAGCAGGTCCTTTTCCACGATCTCGGCGCGCAAGCGCTCATTGGCGCCGACCAGTTTGCTGCGCATGCGATCGAGGTCGAGCGCGAGCGTGTGCAGTTCCACGATCGGCGTGCGCAGCTGCAGGCCCTGCGAATAGGCGCCGTCGGCGATCGCCCGCGCCGCGCCCTGGAGCCGCCGCACCGGCCGCGCAATCGCCATGCCCACGAACAACGCGGCCAGCGCCGAGAGCCCGAGGTAGGCGCTGAGAATCAGCAGCATGCGGCGTTTCGCGGATGCAATAGTGGCACTGGTCGGCAGCTCATCGAACCCCAGCCGCAGCTGCAGAGTTTGCTCGCCGCGCACCACCGGCATGCTGATGAAGTAAATATCATCGCCATGCTGGCCGAAGGCGAAATCCTGGTCCGCCGGAAAACCCAGTCCGCGACGGTTCAGTTCGCTCCGCAGGCCCAAGTCGGCGCCGGCGAGTTCCGCGTACACACCGTCGCCGTTTAGAATCACGGTGTCCAGGAGGTCGGTGGTCAGCTTGGGCGACTCGATGATCGTGCCCACCTCGAGCTGGTCGGCCATCAGGCGCGAAAAAGTGCGCACCTTCTCGACGAACAAGGTCTCATGGCTCCGTTGCACCACCTCGCCAAGATTCGTGTAGAGGATATTAAACAGCACGGCATACCCGACCACGACCAGCGTGGCCATGGCTGCCGCGAGCCCGAACCTTACTCGTGCCATAGTTCCCGCAGGACCCGCACGCGTGGATTGCGCAGCGCCGCCGATTCCCAGGCGTAGCTCACTGCGCCGGTGCTGGCGGCGACCACCGCCAGGAGCTGCGCATTGTCCGCATAGGCGCTCGGCATGCGCCGACCCTGCTCGAGGGTGAGCATCAGGAGCCGCCGTTGGTAGGCCGGCTCCGACATCGACACCACGTACTGGAGAAACACCGCTTTGAGCTGCTGGTCGGAATTGTTGAGCACCGCATGCAGCGTCATATCGCCTCGCTCCACCGGAATGCCGAGGAACAACCGCTTGATGTCGATGGCATCGAGCATGACCACAGGGCTCGCCGCGTTGACGATCAGCACCACGCGATCGGCGCGCGCGACGGCCGGCAGCATGGCGCCTGTCAGCCACAGCAGCAACGCCAGTCTTGGGCCCCGGCGCATCACGGCACCACGCTGCTCCACTGAATGCGTTCGGCGCTCTGCGTCGCATTGATGGTGGTCAGGCGCGACAACTCGATGGTGAGCGCCTGCCGGTGCGTGAAGTCCCAGCGCAGTCCCCCGAGCGTGCCGTGGGCCACGAAATCGTCCGCGTGTATGGCCACGAAGCGCGAACGGGCGGCGTTGTCCGAGTTTTCGTGACGCACGAAGGCGGTCCAGCCGTGCGCGAAGCGCCGCTCCAGCTGCAGGTATCCGGAACCGAAGTGCTCGCGCTCCCCGCCCGTAGCGCCCTGCAAGTCCACGCCGACGTAATACGCGGCGCCCACCGCGCGCCAGGTCTCACGGTCGAGATCCAGGTAGGCGCCCATGACATGCTGATCGACGACCTGCGCGCCAAGCATCGCGCCCAGCGCCGCATCGAATACGGGCGTGCGGTGGCGGCCGAACAGGAACCCCGCGCTGCTGCTGCCCAGGTACTTGGGCAGAAAAGAGATACGCGCGGTTTCCGAGAGCCGGTGGCCGCCGCGATTGGTGCGCAGCAGGTCGATCGGACTCAGGCCCTCGGCGCCCAGCACGCTACCGTAGCCGACGCCGAGTGAGAACTGCAGGCCGGCGACGGCGCCCACGGGTCGGCGTGACTCGAGCAGAGTCCCGGCCAGGTGCTGCGGAATCAGTCCTTCCTCGTCCTCCCAGGCTTCGATCGCCGGGCGCGTGATCGCGGTCTGCAGGTAGTGGCCGTGGTGCAGTTCGTTGTTCCACGCGCTCCCGGGCTGGTGAAAGCGCCCGAACCACAGGAGCGTATCGGGCACCGGCTCGAAGCCAACCTGGAAGCGCTCCATGTCCTGCTCGCGCGGCCCGAGATTGAACTCGCCCATCACGCGCCAGCGGGCGCGGTTGGCGGCAAACACCAGGTCGGCGATGCCCCAGCTGTCCTCGCGCCGAGCGGGCCTGAGATCAGCACCGTCGTGCGCGACCCCCTGGAGGCTGAGGAACAGCTCGAAGTTGCCCATGCCATGCATGTGGTCATCCGACCACGCAGGCCACGGGGCCATCAGGCAAGCCGCGGCCAGGGCCGCGACGGATCTCGACAGGTAACGCACAGGGCCTCCCACGGGCGGCCCTGACGGCCGCCGGAAAGAAGCTACTTTAACCCCGAGGTGCCCCTTCCACAGTGCGCTGATCGGTCATTGCGTCACAACGGGCGGCGGCGGCAACTGTGCCTCCACCGCGGCGCGCAACTGCGCGGCGCTAAACGGGCCCTGGTTGGCGCGCAATATGGCGGTCAGGGTGCCCGTGGGCCCGATGATATAGGTCAGCGGCAGAACCTGTGGCGGCCCAAACGCATTGACCCTCGCTTCGGCGAGCAACCCGGTGGCATAAGAGACTTCCCGCGCGGCCCTGAGGGCCTCCTTGCGGTCATGACGGTCATCAGCGCTCAGGGCCCACGACCACCAACCCCTGAGCGCGGTAATCGCGCTGTAACGCCTCCAGGAGCGGCATTTCGCTGCGGCATGGCCCACACCAGCTGGCCCAGAAATTGAGCACCACCACCTTCCCGCGCTGGGCGCTCAGGTCGAACGTGTCACCAGCGAAGGTGCGGGCCACGAGCGCGGGCGCGGGGTGTCCCGCCGTCAGTTCCGGCGCGCCCGCAATAACCGCTGGCGCCGCGAGCCAGGCGGCTGAAACTGCAATCCACACCAGGACGCGCCAGGCGCCGCTGCGGCTAAAGGGTATAGCTGACATTGAATTTCCACATTTCATTGGCGAACAGCTGGTTGCCCCGCGCGTTGGTGTAAAGAGGCACGGCGAGGTCGGCATACACCCGCACCTTGCCCTTGGCCACCTCGACGCCCGGGGAAACCAGCACGCGGGAGTAACCCGTTTCCTGCCCGAGCCCGTCGACTCCGCCATCCGGCCGCCGATACACGAGCCGCAACTGGCCGACCGGTGAGAACTTCAGCGCGCTGTGCGTCGACCAGCCTTCAAAGTACAAGCCGGCCACGGCGACGCCCTCGGCGCCCGGACGATAGTTCGGTTTGTGCGCGATCGGCACAGCCAGCTGGCCCTGCAGATAATACGCCCAGCGATTGTCTGCACTCAGGCGCCCGAGGTGGTAGCCGCCGAGCAGCAGGTCGGTGCTGCCGCTGCCGATCTGCGTGTCTGCATCAAAGCCGCGATACCCGGTGTCGCCGTTGGCCAG
>JAYTXT010000294.1:0-7498 GCA_043742765.1 Gammaproteobacteria bacterium
GCCACCAGCGCCAGCAGTTTGTGATGCTCGAGCGAGAGCCGGGTCGGCTCCACGTGAGCGCCGTAGAGAATGGCGGGAACCTTGCCGGAATGACGCAGGCGGCGGCTCGCACCCTTGCCCTGATCATTCCGCGGTTCCGCGCTGAGTTCGAAAGCGATACGCATTTAAATGCTCCTTGACGTTGACAACCAAGGGCCAGCACCGCGACCTGTGCCAACCCACCAGAAAAACTTGCCCCGCTCAGTCGATATAGAGCGAGCTGACCGATTCTTCATCGCGGATGCGGCGGATGGTCTCCGCCAGCAGCGCCGCCACCGACAGCTGGCGGATCTGCGCGCACTGCCGCGCCGCCTCGGACAACGGAATCGTATCCGTCACCACCAGCTCATCGAGCGCCGACTTGGCGATGCGCTCGACCGCGCCGCCGGACAGCACCGCGTGGGTGATGTAGGCGACCACCCGCTCCGCGCCTTCATCCTTGAGCGCCTGCGCCGCCAGGCACAGCGTGCCAGCGGTGTCGACCATGTCGTCGATCAGCACGCAGCTCTTGCCTTCGACTTCGCCAATGATGTTCATGACCTTCGATTCATTGGGGCGTGGGCGGCGCTTGTCGATGATGGCGAGATCCGCATCATCGAGCCGCTTCGCAAAGGCGCGCGCGCGCACCACACCGCCGACGTCGGGCGAGACCACGATGAGGTTCGGGTAGGTCTGGCGCCAGACGTCGCCCAGCAGCACCGGCGAGCCGTAGACGTTGTCGACCGGGATGCCGAAGAACCCCTGGATCTGCTCGGCGTGCAGGTCGAGCGTCAGCACGCGCTCGACGCCAGCGCCGCAGATCATGTCGGCCACCAGCTTGGCGGTGATCGCGGCGCGCGTGGCACGCGGCCGGCGGTCCTGGCGCGCATAGCCGAAGTACGGGATCACCGCGGTGATGCTGCCGGCCGAGGCGCGACGGCAAGCATCGGCCATCACCAGCAGCTCCATCAGGTTTTCATTTACCGGCGGGCAGGTCGATTGCAGCAGGAACACGTCACGCCCGCGGACGTTTTCCATGAGCTCGAGGTTGACCTCGCCGTCGCTGAAGCGTGTGACGGCGGCGCGACCCATCGGCAGCATCAGATGCCGGGCAATATCGTGGGCCAGCGCCGGATTGGCGTTGCCCGTGAACAGCGTGATCGACTGCGAATCCACTCTTAACTCATCCCTCGATATCTAAACTGGCTGGGGTGGAAGGATTCGAACCTCCGAATGGCGGGATCAAAACCCGCTGCCTTACCACTTGGCGACACCCCATCAAAGCGCTCACCTCAGGTGATTATCGCCAACGCGGCATCCAGCGGCGATCGATTTACGCCACGCGCCACGAAACTCGTCCACTCGTCCGGCACCCGCGCCGCGACGCGCTCCGCTTCCGCCGCGCTGCCGAACGCCACAAACGCGCACGACCCGGTACCACTCAGGCGTGCGCGCGGGCCAAGCCAGTCGAGCGCCGCGGCGACTTGCGGGTAGCGGGAACGCACCACCGGCTCGCAATCGTTACGGGTCTGGGCCGGCGAAAAGGCGCGTATTGTGATGAGGGGGGAATTTCGTGTCAATTCAGGGGCCTGGAATATGCCTGCCGTGGCCACGGCGACCCTCGGGTGCACGATCAGGTACCAGGCCGGGGGGATCGGCATCGGGGCCAGTTCCTCGCCCCGCCCTTGTGCCCAAGCCGATGAACCGTAGACGAAAACCGGCACATCCGAGCCAACTGTGAGGCCTATCCGAGCCAGCTCCGGCAGGCCCAGGCCCGTGCCCCAGAGGTAGTTGAGCACCCGCAGCGCGGTGGCGGCATCCGAGCTGCCGCCGCCCAGCCCACCGCCCAACGGGATGCGCTTTTTCACCCGGATGCGCGCGCCACGCCGGGTTCCCGTAGCCTTTTGCAACGCCCGGGCCGCGCGGACCGCGAGATCGGCTTCCGGCGCGATGTCCGCCGGCCCGGCGATACGCTCGATGCGTCCGTCGTCACTCGCCTGGATGCCGATGTCATCGCCCCAATCGAGCAGCTGGAACAGGGTCTGGAGATCATGGAAACCATCGGCACGGCGGCCGGTGACGTGCAGGAACAGGTTGAGCTTGGCTGGCGCCGGCCACCAATGCAGACTGTCGTCGTCCGGATGGGCGCGCCCGGTCATGGTAACTGCCAGTTCGACACCCGCAGTTTCAATCGCAGATCGCCGCGCTGCAGGACCATGCGCCGCGGCAGCCAGCGTGCGGCGCTGCGCAGGTATTCGCCGTAGTCGATCTGCCATCCGTCCTGCCGCAGCTGCGACAGGCGTTGCGCGGCATCGAGTGTCTCATCAGCCGCCGGCGCCGCGGGGTCCGGTACGCCCAGCAGCCAGTACCGCAGGCTCGAGAGCGGCGGCTCGAAACCCAGTAGCCGCACCAGCTCGGCGCGGGCCGCCGCGCCTTCCAGCTGCGCGCCGTCGCCGGCGGTGACCTGGAGCACGGTACCGTCAAAGCGCAGATGCGCGCCGCCGACCCCAAGCGGCGCGCGCAGCAGCAGATCGCTCGCCGCGCCCTGTTGCTGCCAGCGCAGCGAGGCGCTGAAACCTGCGCCGGCGGTCGCGGCTGCAAGCTGGCCCGTGAAGGCGTAGCTTTCAATCGCCTGTAGCGCGACCCGGCGCACCGGCCAGGGAGCGCTCGCGATCGGTGGCAAGGTGTGGCAGGCAGCCAGCGCCAGCAACGCGGAGCAGACCAGTAGCGCGCGCATGGTTCGGCTTGCCGTCTAGATGGACGTGCGCGGCGCTGGTTCCAGCGCCGGCGGCGGCTTGGGCGCCTTGAGCGTGGGCGCGTAACGTTTTACGGTCACGGCGAGGAGTTTGTTATCGGGGTCCGCGGCCAACGCACGCTGCCAGGCCGCACGCGCCGCGGGCTTCTGGCCGGTGCCCCACAGGGCCTGGCCCCAATGGGCGCCGATGTCGCCGTCGTGCAGCAGGCGGAAGGCGCGCGCCAGCGGCGGGACCGCCGCGGCACCCTGCCCGCGCCGGTAGAGCACCCAGCCCAGGCTGTCGAGCAGCGCCGGATTGTCGGGCTGCACGGCCAGTGCCGCACGGATCAGCTGCTCGGCCCGCGGCAGGTCGCGCTTGTGATCGGCCAGCGTAAAGCCGAGTGCGTTGGTGACGCCGGCGTCGAGCGGCCGCTCGCGGTGCAGGGCTTCCAGGGCAGCGAGCGCCAGCTCGACGCGGCCCGCGCGCTCGAGCAGCACTGCGCGCTGGTAGGCGATCTCGGGGTTGCCAGGCGAGCGTCGCAGCGCACTGTCAATGCGGCTCACGGCCTCGTCGTCGGCACCCGCTTCCGACAGCAGGTTCGCCGCGGCCAGTTCGCTCTGGATGCGCTCGTCCGGTTCGGCGTCGCGCGCGGCGTTGAGGACGCGCACTGCTGCATCGCGCTCGCCCTGCCGGTAGAGGATGGCGGCGGCGCGCCGGCGTCCCTGCGGTTCGAAGCCGGTGCCCGCCAGCAGCGCGTAGTCGCGCGCCGCGGCGGTATCGTCACCGCGGCGCTCGGCGATCAGACCGAGGTAGTACACGGCAAGTGGCGCTGAATTCGGATCGTCGATCAGCGCCAGGCAGCGCTGCTCAGCCACCGCGTAATCACCGCTTTCCATCGCGAACTGCGCCAACAGTCGCGCCGCCGCGGCGCCCGCTTCCGGATCATTGCGCAATCGCTCCAGCTCGGCGCGCGCGCCGGCGTCGTCGCCGAGCACCAGGAACGCCTGCGCCAGCGCCAGTCGCCCGCCCGGTTCCGCTGCCGCCTGCCGTGCTGCCGCTTCGGCTCCGGCGGCATTGCCCAGGATCGCGTGTGCCCGCGCGGTAATAAGCGCAGCGGCCGGAACGCTGGCGCCGGCGGCCCTGGCGCCCTGTGCGTAACGCAGCGCCAACGCGGCGTCCCCGGCGTCGAGTGCCAGCGCGCCGAGCTCGAGCTGCGCCTCGGCGCCGCGCAGCTGCGTCGCCTCGAGATCGCGCACCATGGCGAGTGCCGGCTCGCTCCCCGCACGCCGCACCACGGCGTCGATGGTCGCGGTTACTTTGCTGCCGGCGCCGTTCAGCAGCTCCTTGAAGTGACGGCGCGCATCAGGAATCTGGTAGCTGCTGAGCGCGGCCTGGGTGAGCGCCAGCATGGCACCGGTATCACCCGGCGCGAACTCCAGCCAGCGTTCGGCAATCGCACGCGCGGCTCGGTACTGCCCGCAGGCCAGCGCCACCGCGCTCGCACGCGCGGCCAGTTCGGGTTGTTCAAGCGCCTGGCTCGCCTGTTGGTAGAGGCGGCTCGCGGCGCCGCAGTCGCCTTTGCGCAGCGCCTCGTCGGCACTGGCAGCGGCCGCATTGCCGTCGATATGCCCGGCTGCCGCAGCGACGCCCAGCACCGGGGCGAGGACGCCGGCAAGCACGGCAGCGACGGCCGCGTAGCGCGGCGCGCGAGGCAAGGGGCGGTGGCAAAGCGGCATGATCATGCGACTATAGCAGCCCGATGAAAGATTCGATCCGCCAGAAACTGGAAAGATCCGCCGAACGCTGCGAGGAAGTCGCCCGCTCGCTCGCCGACCCGCAGGTGCTCGGACGGAGCGATCAGTTTCGCGAGCTGTCGGTGGAGTACGCGCGGCTCCTGCCAACCGCGACGGCGCTGCAGGAATACCGACAGCTCGAGGCCGACCTCGCCTCGGCTGAAACGCTGCGCGCCGACGGCGACCCGGGCATGCGTGCGCTTGGCGAAGAAGAGGCCGCGCGGCTCCGCACCGCGCTGGCCGAGCGCAGCGAATTCCTGCAGCGCCTGCTGCTGCCGCTCGACCCGCACGATGAAGGCAACATATTCCTGGAAATCCGCGCCGGCACCGGCGGTGACGAGGCGGCCATTTTTGCCGGTGACCTGCTGCGTATGTACAGCCGCTACGCCGAGACCCGCCACTGGCAGGTCGAGCTGCTCAGCGAAAGCTCGGGCGAGCACGGCGGCTACCGCGAGGTCATCTGCCGCGTCGCCGGCCGGGGGGCATTTTCACGGCTCAAGTTCGAATCCGGCACGCACCGCGTACAGCGCGTGCCCGCGACCGAGGCCCAGGGCCGCATCCACACCTCAGCCTGCACCGTGGCGATCCTGCCCGAGCTGGTCGAGCTCGATCGCATCGAAATCAACCCGGCCGACCTGCGCATCGACACCTATCGGTCCTCTGGCGCTGGCGGCCAGCATGTCAACAAGACGGATTCGGCGGTGCGCATCACGCACCTCCCGACCGGCGTCGTCGTGGAATGCCAGGACGAGCGCTCGCAGCACAAGAACCGCTCGCGCGCCATGTCATTGCTGCAGGCGCGGCTGCTGGCGGCGGAACAGGAAAAACGCGCCAGCGCCCAGGCCCGTACCCGCAAGCTCCAGGTGGGGAGCGGCGATCGCTCGGAGCGCATCCGCACTTACAACTTTCCGCAGGGGCGACTTACCGATCATCGCATCAACCTGACGCTGTACAAGCTCGCCTCGATCGTGAACGGTGAACTCGATGAACTGCTCGACGCGCTGCAGCGTGAATTTCAGGCCGAAGAACTCGCCGCGGAATAAAGCACGAACCACAGCGCGTTGAAATAGACCAGCGCCAGCGCCTCCACCCCGAGTTCGCAGGCAGCCGCAAAGGCACTGACCGCCGCAGCTGGTACGCCGAATGACACGACGATCAGTTTCAGGATGCTAAGGCAGGCTGCGGCCGCGACCACACAGACGACGAATATAAGCCCTGCGATGACCGTCGCGGCCAGCACCTTGGGCCACATGGGTCGCGCCAGGCGCACGCAACGGACCAACACCTGGAAGGGGTCGAGCGATTCAAACAGCACGACTGGCCGCAACAGCAGGAAGCACACGAGCAGGAACACCCCCGGGAGCAGCAGCGCCAGCGCGCCGGCGAACACCGCGATTCCGCCCAGCACGGCGGTGATCACCAGCATCGGCCAGCGCGCCAGGGCTGTGGTGGTTTCGCGCTGCAGGTCAGGCGCCGCGCCAGTGAGCATGGTGCGCTGGCGCAGCATCAGCATGGCCGCGAGCAGTTGGTAGGCGGCCAGGCTGGCGGCCGTAAGCGCCCAGAATTTTGCGTCGCTCGGCGGATGCCACGGATCCATGGGCTTGCCGGTGGTCAACCAGTACATGTTGGGGAGCGCCGCCAGCAGGGTCGCGAACAGGGCTACCGGCAACCCCTTGGCGAGGGTCATGCGGAACAATGCGGTTGCGGCATCCAGCAGGTCGCTGACCGAGGCTGCGCGCGAGGGCAGCTTGAGCTGGGGCATGAGAGACTCCGTATTCAGGGCAGGGCCAACAGGCGCGCAATCTATCATTACCGGCATGAACACAGAGCAGTCCTCGCTGACGGTGGCCGCCGCGCTGGCGCGCGCGACCGCCCGCCTGCGACCGGCGCCCGGAGCGGCGCTCGATGCGCAGCTGTTGCTGGCCCACACCCTGGCACGCGCGCGCAGCATGTTGCTGGCACAGGGAAATGAGCTGCTGCGGCCCGAGCAGCTGGCCGCCTATGTGCACGTGATCGAGCGCCGTGCCCGCGGCGAACCGCTCGCCTACCTCACAGGCCGCAAGGAATTCTGGTCGCTGCATTTGCAGGTATCGCCGGCCGTGCTGGTGCCGCGCCCCGAGACCGAGCTGGTGGTCGAGCGTTGCCTGGCAGTGTTCGGCGCGGCTACCGGCAACGTGGCCGATCTGGGCACCGGCTCCGGCGCCATTGCGCTCGCGCTCGCGCGGGAGCGGCCGGGATGGCAGATCACGGCGACCGACCAGTCGGCGGCGGCGCTGGCAGTAGCCGCGGCAAACGCCCGGACGCTCGCCATAGACAATGTGCGCTTTGTAGCGGGCGACTGGTTCGGTCCGCTCGCCGGGCAGCGCTATGAGCTGATCGCGAGCAACCCACCGTACATTGGCGCCGGCGACCCGGCCCTCGACGATCCCGCACTGCGCCATGAGCCGCCGGCCGCACTGAGCAGTGGCCCGACGGGCCTGGAGGCGCTGGCTACGTTGATTGGCGGTGCCGACTCACACCTGGTCGCAACAGGCTGGCTGGTGCTGGAACACGGCGCTACCCAGGCCCGGGAAGTCGCGGATTTGCTTGTCGCGCAGGGGTTCCGTCACGTACGCTGCCACACTGATCTGGCTGGGCTCGCGCGCGTCACGGAAGCGCAGCGGCCGGCGACCTGAAGCTTCCACCCAATGCTGAGTTTGTCACCATGATACGTTTTGAAACCTCGCACGGCGCCTTCGCCATCGAACTGTTCGAAAAGGACGCGCCGCTGACGGTGGTCAATTTTCTCCAGTACGTGGACGACGGTTTCTTCGACGGCACGATCTTTCACCGCATCGTCGCCGGGTTTGTGATCCAGGGTGGTGGCATGAGCATCGATTTTTCGCAGAAGCCGACGCGCGCCCCGGTCAAGAACGAAGCCAACAACGGCCTGCAGAACGAACGCGGCACGCT
>JAYTXT010000295.1:0-8570 GCA_043742765.1 Gammaproteobacteria bacterium
GGGACCCGCGGCCATGACGCCGCGTGGCCGGTGATACTTGAAGGAGCGGCCAACCAGGTGCACGCCGTTGGCGAGCAGGGCGGAAGCGAGCGTATCGCCCTGCAGTCCCTGGTACTGGCGATTGTCAAATTCAAAGTGAACCGGAGTCGAGCGCTCGAGATCGCTTCCGCCGGTTGTCGCGCGGCACCGGCCGCTCATTTCTCGCCGCTCCGGTAGCTGCGTACGATCTCATCGGTGGTCGTATCGCGGATCACGTTAAAGAATCTCGCGCAGCCGTGGATGTGCCGCCAGCGCTCGGCGTGCAGGCCCTTGGTATTGGCGCGTTCGTACTGGAATGCGTTCCAATCCGCGGCGCTTGGGTTCGAGGTCGCCGCGGGCCGCGCGACATGCGCCTGACCGCCGTAGCTGAACTCCAGCTCCGGGCGCGGACCACAGTACGGGCAGGGGATGACCAGCATGTCAGTGATTCACCGCAGCAGCCGCGGCTTCGTCGATCAGCGTGCCATCGCGGAAGCGCTCGATCGTGAACGCGGCGTTGAGCGGATGCGGCGCATCGTGCGCCATGGTCCAGGCGAGCAGGTGGCCTGCACCGGGGGTCGCCTTGAATCCGCCCGTGCCCCAGCCGCAGTTGACGTACAAGCCGGGGACCGGCGTCTTGGCGATGATCGGCGAACGGTCGGGCGTTACATCGACAATGCCGCCCCAGTTGCGCAGCATGCGCAGTCGCCGGAAAGCCGGGAAAAGTTCGCAGACCGCCTCAAGCGTGTGCAGATTCACGTGCAGCGCGCCGCGTTGCGTGTACGAAGTGTAGGCGTCCGTGCTGGCACCGATCACCAGCTCGCCCTTGTCGGACTGGCTGATATAGGCGTGGATCGTATTGGACATCACGACGCAGGGGAAAATCGGCTTGACGGGCTCCGAGACCAGCGCCTGCAGCGGGAAACTCTCGAGCGGTAACCTCACGCCCGCCATCTGCAGCACCACGGAGCTGTGGCCCGCCGCCGAGACGCCCACGCGGCGGCTCTCAATCACTCCACGCGTGGTTTCGACGCCGCTGATTTCGTCATTGCTGTCGCGGCGCAGACCCGTGACTTCACAGTTCTCGATGATGTCGACGCCGAGCGCATCGGCGGCCCGCGCATAGCCCCAGGCCACGGCATCATGGCGTGCGGTGCCGCCGCGCCGCTGCAACGCGCCACCGAGTACCGGATAGCGCAGGTTCCCGCTGATGTTGAGCGGTGGACAGAACTCTTTCGCCTGCTGCGGCGTCAGCCACTCGTTGTCGACGCCATTGGCATAGTTGGCATGGATGTGGCGCTTCGACACCTGTTCGTCGTGCACGTTGTGCGCGAGCATCAACACACCGCGCGGCGAGTACATGACGTTGTAGTTCAGCTCCTGCGAGAGCGACTCCCACAGCTTAAGCGCGTGGTCGTACAGCGCTGAGCTCTCGGCGAACAGGTAGTTCGAGCGGATGATGGTGGTGTTGCGGCCCGTGTTGCCGCCGCCGATCCAGCCCTTTTCGAGCACCGCGACATTGCGGACGCCGTGTTGCTTCGCCAGGTAGTAGGCGGCTCCAAGGCCGTGGCCGCCGCCACCGACGATGATGGCGTCATAACCCTTCTTTGGCGCGGCGGCGCGCCACTGTTCGCGCCAGCCGCGCTGGCCCGTCAGCCCACCCAGCAGCAGCGACCAGCCTGAGAACCTGCTCGTCATCCGTTTGGCCTAGGCCCGCAGCTGGAGGTTGTCCGGATCGTAGGGCGATTCTCGCACTACGGTGGCGGCATGACGCTTGCCCAGGATCTCGATCTGCAGCTCGGTCCCCAGCGCCGAATACGCCGGTTTCACGTAGCCGATGGCGATGCTCTGCTTGATCGCATGTCCATAGCCGCCGGCGGTCGCGCGGCCCACCATCGTGCCGCTCTTGTCGAACAAGGGCTCGTTGCCGAGTGGATCGGCATCGGTGACGCCGCGCACGTTGAGCGTGACGAAGTGGTTGGGCACGCCCGCGGCCTGCTGCTTCGCCAGCGCTTCTCGGCCGATGAACTCACCTTTGTTCATGCGCACGAAACGCTCGAGTCCGGTCTCCAACGGCGTGTAGTCGCGTGTCATGTCGCTGCCCCACATGCGGTAGGACTTCTCGAGTCGCATGGATTCCATGGCGCGCATGCCGGCCATGCCGATACCGTACTCGGCGCCCGCGATGAACAGCGCGTCGAACAGGTGATGCGCGTACTCGATCGGGAAGTGCAACTCCCAGCCCAGCGAACCGACGAAATTGACTCGCAGCGTGTAGACGTCGACCGCCAGGCCAACTTCCAGCACCTGGCTCGACAGCCAGGGGAACGCCGTGTTGTCGAGCGGCGCGTCGATGAGCTTCGCGAGCACGTCACGCGAACGCGGGCCCGCCACCACGAAGCAACCGCGGGCGGTGGTGATGTTGCGCATGCTCACCGAGCCGTCCGCCGGCAGGTGCTTGCGCAGGTAGTCGGCATCGTAGCGCTCGGCTGCACCGGCACTCACCACGTAGAAGGTGCCGTCCGGCAAGCGTGTGATCGTAAACTCGGAGCGGATGCCCCCGCGCGGCGTGAGCGCATGACACAAAGCAATGCGCCCGGGTTTCATGGGCACCTTATTGGCCACCAGCGAGTCGAGCCAGGCTTCGGCGCCCGGGCCGCTGACTTCATGTTTGGTGAACGGCGTCAGGTCGATGATGCCGACCTGATTGCGCATGCGGAGGCATTCGTTGCCCACATGCTCGAAGTAATTGGAGCGCCGGAAACTCCATCGGTCCTTGCGCTCGACACCGGCCGGTGCGAACCAATTGGCGCGCTCCCAGCCGTAGCGCTGGCCCCATACCGCCCCCATTTTGTCCAGGCGATCATATACGGGGCTGGTTTTAGCTGGTCTCGATGCTGGGCGTTCCTCGTCAGGAAAATGAATCGTGAAGACCTCCTGATAGGTCTCCTCGTTCTTCTTCACGACGTAGCGCTTGGAGGTGTAGGGTCCGTAGCGCCGCGGATCGGTGGCCAGCATGTCGATGCCCGGTTCGCCCTCGACGATCCACTCGGCGAGCTGCCAGCCGGATCCGCCCGCGGCGGTGACGCCGAAGCTATGCCCTTCGTTAAGCCACAGGTTGCGATGGTTCCAGGCGGGTCCGACCAGCGGGCTTCCATCCGGCGTATACGAAATAGGGCCGTTGATGATGTCCTTGATGCCGCAATTATCAAGCGCCGGTACCCGCCGCACCGCGGCCTCGACGTGCGGGGCCAGGCGCTCGATGTCGCCTTCGAACAGGCTCTTGCCGAACCAGTCGGGCACGCCATCGGCAAAACGCGCCGGCGCACCGCGCTCGTAGGGGCCGAGGATCCAGCCCATGCGCTCCTCGCGCAGGTAGTAGGACTGGTCGGATTCGCGCAGCACCGCGAGTTCGCGGCCGCCGCCGGCGCGATAGGCTTTGAGTTTCGGCGACTCTTCGAAAATGATGTACTGGTGCTCGACCGGAATGGCCGGCACGTTCAGTCCGAACATCCGCCCGGTCTGACGCGCGTAGTTGCCGGTGGCGCAGACCACGTGCTCGGCGATGATGTCGCCCTGGTTTGTCGTAACGCGCCATTCGCCCGCAGGCGTGCTCGCCACGCCGGTGACTTCCGTACGCTCGTTGATTTCCGCGCCGGCAGCGCGGGCGCCTTTGCGCAGCGCCATGGTCAGGTCGGCCGGAGCGATATGCCCGTCGTCGGGATGATAGAGCGCGCCGACGATCTTCGCGGTTTCCTTGCCATCACCCAGGTTGATGAGCGGCCAGAGCTTTGCGACTTGTTCGGGCGTAATAATCTCGAAGGGCACGCCGATGGTATTGGCGGTACCGCAATACTTGTAGTACTCGTCCATGCGCTGCGAGCTGGTCGCGAGCCGCAGGTTGCCAGCGACGTGAAAGCTCACGTCCTGGCCGGTCTCGGCCTGGAGGCGCTTGTACAGGTCGACCGAGTACTTGTGGAGCTGCCCGACGGTATAGCTCATGTTGAACAGTGGCAGCAGACCGGCCGCGTGCCAGGTGGAACCCGCGGTGAGCTCGGCACGCTCCAGCAGCACCACGTCCGACCAGCCTTTCTTGGTCAGGTGATAGAGCGTGCTGACGCCAACAACCCCGCCGCCAATGACCACGACGCGTGCGTGAGATTTCATGATTCGATCCCTCTTGCGGCTAAGTCTAGCCACTGCCCGACGAGGCAGCACGCCATTTGCGACAATTGCTTGCGCAAAAGCGTCAAGGGCCTGCCCCGAGGCAACGCAGCTACGCGGGGTCGCCGCCCGGCTCAGCGCTCGCCCGCAGCGCCAGGCGCGACCGGCGCAGGACCGGATAGGCAAAACTTGCAAAGTGCGAATGCACGCGCCGCAGGTCGCGGACGATGCGCAGCAGCAGCCCGCTCTCTTCCACCGCGAGTGCGACGGAGTCGCTGTTCGTTGCCGTGCCGGCTAGCGCCGCTTCGCGCAGCAGGCGCACGCTGAGCGCCGTGGCGTCGGCCTCCATCTGCAGGAACAGGCGTTTGCGGCTGAGCAGTTGCTGCGCGGCAGCCTGATCGGCGCGCAGGAACACCGCCAGTGCGAGTTGATGACTCTCCACCAGCTCGGCCTGCATGCGGCTCACGATGGCGATCTCGTCCGGGGTCAGCAGCTGACCGCGCTTGATTTCCTTGACCGCGAAATCCGCCAGGCTGTTGGCGACGATATCCGCAATGTGCTCGAAATTGATCACCGCGGCGAGGATTTCCTGCCCCTTGTCGCCCTCGCGCCGGTCGTCGAGCGTCTGCTCACCGCCGATCGCGACCAGGTAACCGCGGAGGGCACCGCCAAGCTGGCGCGTCGCCTTGTCGTTGGCGGCGATCCCTGCCGCCTGTCCCGAGTCGCCGGATCGCAGCAATTCGAGCGTGCTTTGCAGCATGGCCGCGGCCAGATCCGACATGCGCAGCGTTTCACGCGCCGCGTTCGCAAGCGCAACACTGGCGGCGTCTAAAGCGGCACGTTCCAGGTAGAGGGGTCGGCCTGGATCAGTCGGGCGCGGTGGGTCCGGCAGCCAGAAGAGCAGCAACCGGGCCGTGCGTTTGACGGCGAACAGGAACGTCGCGGCCAGTGCCAGGTTGAACAACAGGTGGAAGTTGACCGCCAGGCGCTCATCGCCCGGAATGAACCGCGCCATGAGGTGTGTGATGGGCGCCAGCCATGGCAGGACCAGCAGGACGCCGACCAGGCGCACCAGTAGATTGCCCAGCGGCAGACGGCGCGCCTCGGGGGAAGAAGTGTGCATCAGCGCCGGCAGCGCGCCGCCGAGGTTTGCGCCAAGCACCAGCGCGAGGGTCTCGGTCGCGCCGATAACATGTGTGCTCGCCAATGATCCCACTACCAGCACCATGACAACGCTCGAGTGGCACCCCCAGGTCAGGAGCGCCGCGAGCACCACCGCCAGCAGCGGATCCGCTGCCAGCGACTGCACGAATGATCGCAACAGCGGCGTGTTCTCCACCGGCGCCAGCGTGTGCTGCAGCAGCGCAAGGGACATCAGCATCAGTCCCAGGCCGATGACCGCACGGCCGATGTTGCGCACGCGGCTGCCGCTCGACCAGCGGAAGGTCAGCACGCCGCACAGCACCAGCGGCGGGGCAATCGCCGCGACGTTGAAGGAGAGTACCTGCGCCACCAGCGCCGTACCGACATTGGCGCCGAGCATGACGGCCAGCGCGGGGGCGAGCGCAATCACGCCGGCGGCCGTGAACGAAGTGGCCATCAGGCCCACCGCCATGCTGCTCTGGAGCAGCGTGGTTATGCCAAGTCCGGTGAAGAACGCCCGCCAGCGGTCGCCAAGATTGCGCTCGAGCGCCCGTCGCAAACTGGTGCCAAACCCGCGTTGCACGCCGGTGCTGACCATGTGGGTGCCCCACAGCAGCAGACCGACGTAGCCGGAAAGATTGATCAGAATCAGCGTGCCGGACAACTAACAGCGTCCTGGCTGCGGCAGCCCAGCGATGCCAGCGGACGGCTCAGGCATCCTTGCTGCTGCCGCGGCGCATGAGCGTGAGCGCCAGCAGCGCCGAGGCCACCATCAGGAACAGGCTCACGGCGTTCAGCACCGGAGTGGCGCCCTCGCGCATGCGTCCGTACATCATGATGGTCAGCGGCGAGTCCGCTCCCACCAGCATCAGCGTGGTGTTGAAGTTCTCAAAGGACATCAGGAAGGCGATCGCCGCCGAGCCGATCAGCGCCGGACGCAGGTAGGGCAGCGTGATGGTGCGGAGCGCAGCCGGACGCGAGGCGCCGAGATTCAGCGCCGCGTCTTCCAGCGTGCGATCGAAACGCTTGAGACGCGCGCTGATCGTCAGCGTGGCGATGGCGACGATGTAGGAGAACTGGCCGAGCACCACGAGTGGGAGGCCGGGGCGCAGGATATCCAGTTCCCAGCCAAACATGTCGCTGGCGAAGTCGGCGATGCGGCTCGCGAAAGCCAGGATCGAAATGCCCAGGATCACGCCCGGGATCACCAGCGGCACCAGCATCAGCATGGACAGCGCGCCCTTGCCGGGGAACTGCGCGCGTTCCATCAGGAACGCGTTCGCCGTGCCGACGACGACCGAAAGTACTGTTACCCAGCAGGCGACCACGAAGCTGGTCCAGATGCTCGCGAGCAGGTCCTGGTCGCCGAACAGGCCGACGCGGCCGGCGGCTTGGTTGCCGAAGAACCAGTCGAGGGTGAAGCCGTGCCAGGGCGGGGCCGGGTAGGGAGCGTCGTTGAAGGCGAAGACCGCGACGATGACCAGCGGCAGGAACAGGAAAATGAGAAAGACCAGCAGAAACGCAACGGTTGACGCGCGCAGCCACAGCGGCCTCGGGAGCGAGGGAATCATGTGCGCCGCATCACGTCGCTGAAGCGCTGGCCGCTGAGCTTGAGGCCCAGCCAGACCATCGCGGTCGACAGCGCGAGCAGCAGGAAGCCGAAGGCCGCGCCCTGTTCCCAGTTGAAGCGCGTAATGAACTGCGTATAGATCTGCTCGGTGAACCACTGCGAGTTCTTGCCTCCCAGGAGCGTGGGTGTCAGGTAATTGCCGAGCGTGAGCATGAAGACGACGATGCAGCCGGCAGTGATGCCGGGTAGCGCGTGTGGAATGACGATTTTGCGCAGGATGGCGAAGCCGCTGCTGCCGAGGTCATAAGCGGCCTCGATCAGCGAGTTGTCGAGGCTCTCGAGGCTGCCGACGAGCGGCACCACCATGAACAGGAGCGAGGTATACACCAGGCCCACGAGTATGGTCGCGTCGTGATAGAGCATCTCGACCGGTACGCCAGTGATACCGAGGTGAACCAGCAGTCCCGGTAGCACGCCCGATTCGCGCAGCAGGATCATCCAACCCAGCGTCCGCACCGTCTCGCTTACCCAAAATGGAATCAGGCAGAGCACGAACAGCAGCGCACCCATCCGGCCGCGCGCCAGCTTGGCGATCGTCCAGGCAACCGGGAAAGCGATCAGCAGCGTGAGCATCGTCGCGATCGCCGACATCGCGGCCGTACGCGCGAACACGTGCCAATAAAGTGGTTCCTGGAAAAAGGTGCGATATTGCGTCAGGCTCGGCGCGTACTCGCGTGGCGCCACCGATTCGCGGAACGACAGCAGCGCCAGATCGAGGTGTGGCAGGACGATGAGCGCGAATAGCCAGATGAGCGCCGGCGCCAGCAGCAGGCCCAGCATCAAGCGCCGGTGCCAGGTCTTGTCCGCGGTCGCCTCAAGCATGCGGGTTCGCCGCGGCAAAGCAGACCGCGCGCGCGGGATCGAACCCGAAGGCGATGTGCTCACCGACCCGAAGATCGGCATAACGTCCGGTCTGCGGCAGTGCGATGCGGAATTCGAAGCGGCTCTGCTGCTCCCTGACCAGCACCGCGGAATTGGCGCCGTCGAACAGCAGGCTTTCGACCTGGCCCGCGTGCACCGGATGGCCGGGCGGCGCCGCCAGTTCAGCCGCCGTGCGCCCGATGGTGGCCGCTTCGGGACGCACGAAGGCCTCGACTGCGGCACCGACCGCGACGGGACCGTTGCGGCGTGCCTTGATCAGCCAGGCGTCGGGTGTGAGGACATCGACCAGCTCGCTGTTCACTGCAGTGGCCTTGCCCGCAATGCGGTTGTTGGCGCCGACAAAGCCCGCGACAAACGGCGTTTGCGGCTCGTAATACAGCGCCTGCGGCGTGCCCACCTGCTCAAAACGGCCGTGGTTCATCACCGCCACATGGTCAGACAGCACCAGCGCTTCGGACTGGTCGTGCGTGATGTAGACAAAGGTCGTGCCAAAGGCGGCCTGCAACTGCTTGAGCTCGATCTTCATGTGCTCGCGCAGCTTGAGGTCCAGGGCGCCCAGCGGCTCGTCGAGCAACAACAGCGTGGGTTCGAGCACCAGGCTGCGGGCAATTGCCACGCGCTGCTTTTGCCCACCCGAGAGTTGGTCCACCCGCTTGGCTTGTGCGCCGGACAAGCTGACGCGCTCCAGCATGTCGCCGACACGGCGTTTGATCTCGTCGTTGGCCATGCCCCG
>JAYTXT010000296.1:0-2641 GCA_043742765.1 Gammaproteobacteria bacterium
GATTGACCTCGTGGTGGCACCCTGCTGCGGAGCCTGCCGACGCATCAGGTGGCCGGCGGGCTCCGCGCCGGATCATTCCCCCTCACGCCCGTCCCGGTCAAGCTGACTCCCGGCAGGTCCAGATGGCCGCCGATCTTTTGCAGATCCTCGGGGCTGATCGAACCGACGATGTTGACGATGGTCAGTTCGCGCGGCTCGCTGGCGATGACCGCGAGCCCCGTGGTCTTCTCGTGCTCCATCGATACGTAGACGTCGACATTCTTCCGGTCCTTGCCGCGCACCTGCGCCAGGCGATTCCAGTTGGGCGCGGCCAGCTGCGCGCGCACCGCGTCGAGGTCGGCTTGCGAGTAGACGAAGTCACGGTCGAACTGGTAGCTGTGAACGGTGATGCTCTTGATGTTGGCAAGCACTCGCCTGGCGACCGCACTGTCGGGATCCTTGTCGTCGGCGAAGTGGCTGGCAAAGCGCAGCAGCCAGGGGCCCATGGTCACGACGACGCTTTCGCTCGCCTGGCTCTCGAGACTGCGGAAATCGGGGAGCGTGAGCTGGCCGCTTGCAGCCGGCGCCGGGCCGCCCTGGGCAATCGCGAAGCCGGAAAGCAGCACCGCCCCGATCAACACCAACGTACGCGTCCTCATCGCAATTCTCCCTTGATCGGCAAATAGTGCCGCCTTAACTCCTAGACGCGGCAGAAGGGGAAAGGATGCAGCTAGCCTGGGCGTACGCTGCCCAGGCGGGTGGCGATGAGCCCGGCTAAGCGCAGAATCAATCGGTTGTGGCCGATGCCCGGCGCTCCAGCCCCGAAGCCTTCCGGCCCGCCCGTTCAAACGCGGGCGCGGCGCCCGACTGCAGGCGCGAGGCGAGGTCCAGGCATCGATCGAGAAGCGAGCGGGCTCCATCGTGGAGCTGGTCGCTGTGGCGGACTATCTCCACGTTGCGCTCCATGTCCTCGGCGGTCCAGCCGCGGCTGTGGGCAATGTACGGGAACTGTGGAAACTGCATGCCCAGCTCGGCGAAGAACTGCATCATCTGCCCGGCGACCGCCTGGATGTTGTCCTGCCCACCGGTGATGATGAGCCCAACCACCTTGTCCCTGAGCATGACGCGATTGCGCAGCGTGATCTGGTTCTGGACCGTGTTGAGCCGCTCGGCCATCTTGTAGAACAGCGAACTGGCGGCGCCCCAGCGGATCGGCGTGGCCACCAGGATGACGTCCGCCCAGAACACCAGGTTCTCGTACACGGCGTGCATACCGTCCTTGGGATCCATCTGCGAGATGCTGCACGGCCAGGTGCAGGCGTGGGCACTCTTCGAGTAGTAGCCCTCGCAGGCGCGGAAGGGCACGTCCCGGAGCTTAAGCATCCTGAACTCGAGGGCGTGTTTTGCGCTCGCGTGCTCGAGTGCCGATTGCAGCAGCGCCTCCGAGGTTGAATAGCGCGGGTACGCATTGTCCATGACCGTAGTGGAAATGCCGACTACGCGCAGTGGCCCACTTTCGCGCCGGATCTCGCGATCGAGCGGATGCTTGTCGTGCGGGAGCCGGTTGCGTGTGGTGGCCGGGGTGTCGCGCACCAGCAGCCGGCCGGCTTCGATCTTGAAATCGAAGCGCGGCACCCGATCGGCCTCGAAGCCCGGTTCCCCTTCGCCGCTGATGCGGTGGAACTTCCAGTTATGCCAGGGGCAGACGACGAAGGCGCCCTCGAGCGTCCCCTGGCCAAGCGGCCCGCCCACGTGGTTGCAGGAACCGTTGATGACGCCGAACTGCCCGTCGACGCAGGACAGCGCGACTTTCGTTCGCCCCACGAGCAGCTGCTGGAGCGGTCGCTTCGCCAGCTCGTCCGCATCGCCCACGTCGTGCCAGAGCTCGTTGCTCATGCGCGTTTTCCGGCCCCGGTCTTGAGCACCATGTACAGCATCAGCAACGCGCCCAACAGGACGATGATCGATCCGGTCGCCGGCACAGGTTCGATGCGCTCCATCGGCACGAAACCGCCGTACAACAAAAACAGGCCAACCGCAACCGTCGCTGCGCCGACCTGATGCACGATGAATTGAATCCCGGCGATCGCGGACGGTTTTTCCCCGAGCCAGAGCTTGTGTATCACTCCGTAAATGAGCGACGCCACAAAGCCGATCAGGAGTACGTGCGCATGGGTGACGAACTGCCCGTGATTGTGCGAAGCCGCCATGAAGATGCCCAGGCCCATTCCCAGCACCGCGTAAATCATTGCGAATACGAGATATCTGCGATCGAGACCCATCACTGGCTCCTTATTCGCTGCACCCCAAACCTCTATCAGCCCGAGGCGAGGTTGTCGGCTGCAAAGCCCCAGTTGAGCAGTTTGGCGAGCACCGCGTTCACGTAGTCCGCACGCCGGTTCTGGTAGTCGAGGTAGTAGGCATGCTCCCAGACATCGATGGTCAGGAGCGGCTTCTGGCCCTTGCTGAGCGGCGAGTCGGCATTGCCGGTGCGGGTGACGGCGAGCTGGTCGCCTTCCTGCACCAGCCACGCCCAGCCGCTGCCGAATTGACCCGTGGCGGCCGTGAGCAGCTCTTTCTGGCAGGCAGCGACATTCCCAAACGACGCTTCGATCTTGCGACGGAGCGCCGCCGGCGGATCGCCGCCGCCCTGCGGGCTGAG
>JAYTXT010000297.1:0-2482 GCA_043742765.1 Gammaproteobacteria bacterium
AATCGACAACCAGCTCTATCGTGCGCTCGGTTGCATCAAGAACTACCGGGGGCCGGACGGTGCCTTCCAGTTCTTTGACGACGAGGAGATCGGCAAGACTCAGTACAACCGGATTATCATCGAACTCGCGGGTGTCGATAGCCTTATCAATGCACCCGATGTGCAGGTCACTCTATATCGGGGACGCGACCGGCTGCTGTTCGACGCGACCGGCAAGAAAATCGTGCCGGGCGGTTCGCAGCGGATCGACACACGCTGGGGCGCGAGGTACATACAGCAGCTGCGCGGCCGGATCACCGATGGCGTACTCACCACGGAACCCATGGACATCGTCTACCCGTGGAGCCCGTTCTCGCTCCCGACCGATGAGTACATGCGCGCGGCGCGATTGCGTCTCAAGCTGACGCCGACCACCACCGAGGGCCTCATCGCCGGCTACTCGGACGTCGAGACCTGGTACCTGCAGTTGATCAGGTCCTGGTCGACGCACCACCAGAATTATGGGCAGACCTCCGCACCCGCGCTCTACAAAGCGTTGCGGCGCCTGGCTGACGCCTATCCGGATCCAGAAACGAGTGCCAATACGGCGATCTCATCGGCGCTGCGCGCCGAGTTCACGCAGGTCGCCATCGTGCCTTCATCGCGCCCATCGGCCGCGCTGCTTGCGGCCAGGCGGCCTGCCGAGCCCTATCGTGGCCCCCCATAGTGGTAGTCTATGTTCATGCATGATTCCTCCCGCCGCATGGTGCTGCGCCGCGTGCTGCAGATAGCGGCGGTCGTGACGGCGATGCCGCGTATGGCCCGCGCCGCTGCGGCGGCAGCGCAGGTTTGCGTCGATCCGCAAGCGGAATCGCTCCGCACTTCGCTCCACTATGCAAGCGTGTCCGCCGTTGCGAACCAGGCTTGCGGCGCGTGCGCATTTTTTACGCAGGATGGCAGCCGGCCGACCTGTGGCAACTGTGTAATCATGAGCGGGCCCGTGGATGAAACGGGTCGTTGCGACTCATGGAGTGCGCGTAACTGAGGAGTTGATATGCACAAATTCAGCACCGTGATTGTTCTAGGTATCCTGTTGTGCGCCCCGGCGATGAGCCGCGCGGATGACCAGGATGCTATTGACTACCGTACCCATGTTATGAAGACGATGGGCGAGCAGATGGGCGCCATCGGCATGATCCTCGGAAAGAAGGCGCCGCCCGACAACTTCGCGCTACACCTGAAGGTGCTGGCGGTGACTGCGACCCAGGCAAGGCGGGCCTTCCAGGACAAGGTCCCGGGCGGCAATGCCAAGCCGGAGGTGTGGTCCGACTGGGCGGATTTCACCAAGCGGCTCGACGAGCTGGTGGCAACGACCGCCGATCTCGCAGCCGCGGGGAACACGGAAGACATGGCGACCGTTGGCCGCAAGCTCCAGGCCGGCCTCAAGTGCAAGGGTTGTCACGACACCTATCGCGTGCCGCCGAAGTAGCGCCGTTCAACGCTGGGCGCGCACGGCCTCAACGCTCACGGCGCTGGCGCGATTTCCCCAGCTCCCGCGCATGAAGTTGCTGAGCGCCTGTATCTGCGCGTCGTCGAGAACGTCGCCATAGGAGGGCATGGTCTCCCAGGCTCCATAGGAGATCTCGTGGGGTGTCTCGGCTCCGTAGATGATGATGTTGATGAGCGAAGCCGGGTCCCCGGCTTGCACGACGGCGCTGCCGGCCACTGGCGGCCCACTGAAGAACCCGCCGCGCCCCGAGCGCCCGTGACATTTCTCACACCGCGCCTTGTATATCGGCGCACCGATGCTGGCGAGCTGCGGCGACACGGTCTCGCCGGAGTAGCTCCGCCCGGGCAGGCTCTTCAGGTACACCGCTATCGCGCGCAGATCTTCCGGGGCGAGGAGTCTCAGGCTGTTGACGATGACTTCGTTCATGGGGCCGAAGGTGCCGGCACGTGCGCTGACGCCCGTCTGGAAATACTGCGTCAGGTCCGTGATCGACCAGGGCCCGAGTCCCTGCGGCGATGAAGTCAGGTCGACCGCGGACCAGCGCCGGCGCTTGTCTTTCGAGACTACGGATTGCAGGTTTCCGCCCTGATAGGCCCGCGCGCTCTGCTCGGCCAACAGCCAGTTGCGCGGCGTATGACATGCCCCGCAGTGTCCCAGCCCTTCGACCAGGTACGCGCCCCGATTCCATTCGGCCGACTTCGCCGCATCGGCCCGGTAGCGCCCCGGCTGGAAGAACCAGCCGTTCCACGCGGCCAGCGGCCAGCGCATCGAGAACAGCGCGCCGTTGCCAGGTGGCGTGTACCGAACGGCCGGCACTGTCCTGAGGTAGGCGTAGATCGCTGCGACGTCGGCGTCGCTTACCTTGGTGAATGACGTGTAGGGAAACGCCGGAAACAAGTGCGAGCCGTCGCGGGCCAGACCTTCGTGCATCGCGCGGCGCAGATCCGCGGCACTCCAGGCACCGATGCCGGTCTGGACGTCCGGTGTAATGTT
>JAYTXT010000298.1:0-5376 GCA_043742765.1 Gammaproteobacteria bacterium
CGCCGAGCTGTTCTGGTTTGCCGAGGATGCCGCCTCGATCTGGAGCGGCATCGCCGAGTGGTATCGCAAGTCCGGTGATGACATCTTCGGCAGCCAAGGAGCGGCATAATGGAATTGTCCTTTCACGGCGCCGACCGCGACGTCACCGGTTCCTGCCACCTGCTCGAGTGCGCCGGCAAACTCCTGCTGATCGACTGCGGCATGTTCCAGGGCGGCCGCGAACTCGAGGAGGAGAACGCGGCAGCGCTGGGGTTCGATGCCGCCGCGGTCGATTTCCTGCTGCTGACGCATGCGCACCTGGACCACTGCGGCCGGTTGCCGCTGCTGGCGAAGCGCGGCTTCCGCGGCGAAATCATCGCCACCGCCGCCACGCGCGAGCTGGCGCGGATCGTGATGCAGGATGCCGCGCACATGGCGGAGGACGACGCCGGCTGGCGCACGCGCCATGGGCGCGGTGGCAGGGCGGTGGCGGCGTTGTACACGCAGGCCGACGTAACCACGGCCATCGAGCGCTTCGGCCGCGTTGCCGCCTACGGCGCGGAGCTCCAGCTCGCTCCCGGCCTGCGTGTCAGCTTCCATGATGCGGGACACATTCTCGGTTCGGCCCACGTGCTGGTGCAGGTCACGGAAAATGGGCGCGTGCGCCGCGTCTTGTTCTCGGGCGACATCGGCGGCGCGGGCCGCCCCATCATCCGCGATCCGGCACCACCCGCCGCCGAGATCGTGCTGATGGAGACCACCTATGGCGATCGCGCCCATCGCTCGCCTGCCGATTCCGTTGCCGAACTGATCGGCGTCATCGATGCCACCATCGCGCGCGGCGGCAACGTCGTGATCCCGAGCTTCGCGCTCGAGCGCAGCCAGGAGATCCTCTATTCACTGCGGGCCGCCGTCGATGCGGGTGCGCTGCCGCCGCAACTGCCGGTGTACGTCGATTCGCCCATGGCGGTGTCCGCGACCGAGGTTTATCGCGCCCATCCGGAGTGCTATGACGCGGAAGCCGCGGCGCTGTTCGCCGGCGGACGCGACCTGTTCGGGTTCGCGGGCCTGCGCCTGGTGCGCGCGACCAGCGAGTCCATGGCGATCAACCGCATCGGCGGCGGCGCCGTGATCATGGCCGGTTCCGGCATGTGCACCGGCGGGCGCGTGCGTCATCACCTGGTGCACAACCTGCCGCGCCCGGATGCCAGCATCGTCTTTGTCGGCTACGCGGCCCAGGGCACGCCGGCGCGGCGCATCATCGACGGCGCGCGCGCCATCAACCTGTTCGGCGAGGAGGTGCCAGTGCGGGCGCAGGTGCACACCATCAACGGTTTCTCGGCGCACGCGGACCAGGGCGAGCTGCTGCGCTGGCATGCGCGCGTCGGCGGCGCGGAGCGTACCGTGCTTGTCCACGGCGAGCAGCGTGCGATGAGCGCCTTCGCCGCGCTGCTGCCGGGAGTGCCGGTGTCGATGCCCGCCCCCGGTGAGCGGCTGACGCTGTGAGCACGGCCGTGCGCTCCCTGTCGGTCGCGCTGGCGCCCATCGCGACGCTGGCGCTCGCGCTGGCTGCGCCGGCGCAGGCCGAATGGCTGTCGCGGACCGTCGATGGGACCATGGGCACGCGCATCGTCGTCGAGCTGTGGTCGCGCGACCGCGCTGCCGGCGAACGCGCCATCGACGCGGTGATGGCCCAGATGCGCCATATCGATGCCTCGATGAGCACCTACAAGCCCAACAGCGAGGTTTCGCGCGTCAACGCCCGCGCGGCCCGCGTCCCGGTGAGGATCAGCCCGGAACTGTTCCGCCTGCTCGAGACCTCGCTCGATTATTCGCGCCTCACCGACGGCGCTTTCGACATCACGTATGCGAGCGTCGGCTTCATGTACGATTTTCGAGCGCGCCACCGTCCCACCGAGGAACAGATCGAGTCCGCGCTGCCGGCCGTCAACTACCGCCACGTGCTGCTCGATCGAGCGGCACGCACAGTGCATTTTTCACAACCTGGCGTGCGCATCGACCTGGGCGGCATTGCCAAGGGCTACGCCGTCGATCGCGGCATCGCCATATTGCAAAGGCTTGGCATCCGGCACGCGCTGGTCTCGGCCGGCGGCGACAGCCGCATCATCGGCGACCGCTTCGGCAAGCCCTGGATCGTGGGCATCCGCCACCCGGATCGCAAGGACGAGGTCATCGCCCGCCTGCCGCTGGTGGACACGGCAATCTCCACTTCAGGCGATTACGAGCGCTACTACGACGAGAACGGCGTCCGCTATCACCACATCATCGATCCGCGCACTGGTCATTCGGCCAGCGCGGTCCGCAGCGCGACCATCCTGGCGCCGAGCGCCACGCGTACCGACGGGCTTTCCAAGACCGCCTTCGTCCTGGGCGCGGAGGCCGCGCTGGCGATCTACGAGCGCCTCGGCGACGTCGATGCCATTCTCGTCAAGCCGGATGGCAAAGTGCTGTATACGAAAGGGCTCGAGCCACCGCCGGCGAATCACTAGCGTTCACAGGACAGGGAGACCGCCATGCGCCTGGAAGACATGCGCCGGGGCGAGAACGTCGAGGACCGGCGCGACGACACGCTGCAGCGGCGCACGCAGGGCCGCGTCGTGCCCGAAACCTTTACGCATGGCACCGCGGATCAAAGGCAGCGCTGGTTCCAGCGCGGCTTCCACAGCGGCCGGATCGAAAACTGCGACACGAACTCTGCCGGGTCGCAGCTCTAGGATCGCGGCTGTCAGGGATTCGCGGGTGGCGCCGGCGGCTCGGCGGGCGCAGGGGCTGCGGCGGGGGCAGGGGGCGCGGCTGCAGCCGCGGCAGCTGACTTCGCCTTGTAGGCGCGCACGGCCACGTTGAACTGGTCGGCCGCTTTCTGCAGCTGGTCGGCAACCTTGTTCTGGCGCTTGACGTACTCGGCGCCGATCTTGATCTTTTCCTCGTCCTTCATCGTGTCGCCACCGGCGGCAATCTTCGCGTCCTGTTCCGTCTTCAGGCAGTCCGCAAACTGCGCGACGGTCGCGTCGGCGTCCTTGATCGCATGCTTGGTGGCGAGCATTTCATCCAGGGTTGCCACGATGCCATCGGGAACCTTGATGTCGATGGTGGGCGCGGCGCAGTCGGCAAACGCGGTTGCTGAGAGCAGGGCCGCGAGCAGCGATACGGGCAACAGGACTTTCATCAGTATTCTTCCTCTATGAATCGGATTTGGTGTCACAAGCGATGCGAAATTCTCCCGCCGGGACGCATGTTAAGATTCCGCGGCCGCTAATGCCAACCCTCATGAGGGGGCGGCGCAAATGTAGCGGGATTTAGCCCGGACGCCGGTCCGGACCCCAGGCTCGAGACTCAGGAATCATGGCCATCAGACCCATATTGCGGATGGGCGATCCGCGGCTGCTGGAGGCCAGTGCGCCGCTGCGTGAATTTGGCACGCCCGAACTCCTGGAGCTGATTGCCGACATGGACGAAACGATGCGGGCCGCCAGTGGCGCCGGCCTGGCGGCCCCACAGATCGGCGTAGCCTGGCGCGTGGTGATTTTTGGCGGTGGGGCAACCGCACGCTATCCGGATGCCGACGCTGTGCCCTACACGGTGCTCGTCAATCCCAGGCTCCGGGCACTGCGCGGTGGGCGGGAATCCGACTGGGAAGGGTGCCTGTCGGTGCCCGGCATGCGCGGGATGGTGCCGCGTTACCGGCGCCTGCGATACCGGGGCTTTGATCAATGGGGTCGGCCGATCGATCGTACGGTGTCCGGGTTCCACGCTCGCGTCGTGCAGCACGAGGTCGATCATCTCGACGGCGTGCTTTATCCGACGCGCATCAAGGACCTGCGCAAGTTCGGCTTCATCGCGGAATTATTCCCGGGGCAGGCGATCGCGGACGACTGAGGCGCCTCAGCCCTGGTCTTCGATGTCGTGGGCAATCGCCGCGAAACCGCGGTCGCGGGCCACGTCAGCGGCCGTAGCGCGCTTGCTGTTGCGCAGCGCCTTGCTGGCGCCGCCGGCGAGCAGTGCCTTGACCGCCAGGGCGTTGCCGGCGCGGCTGGCGGCCATCAACGCGGTGTCGCCGGCCTGGTTCTGTACGTTGACCGCCGCCGAGCGTTGCAGGAGCGTTTGCACCATGGTCTCGCTGCCGCGCGCCGCAGCCAGCATCAGCGGGGTATCGCCTTGGGCATCCTTCACGTCGGTGCGCGCATGAGCCTGGAGCAGCAGCGATACCAGGGATACCGGGCCCGCGGCAATCGCGCTCATCAGCGGCGTACGTCCTTCCTTGTCCGCGGCGTTGGCGTCTGTGTTGGCTGCCAGGAGCGATCGCGCCGCCTCCACTGCGCCCGCCCTGGCCGCCCGCCATAGCGGGGTCGCACCCTGCCGGTCAGCAAGCCCGGGGCTAGCGCCGTTGGCCAGCAGGAGCCGCACGAGCGGGTCATTGGCACCGCTGGCAGCTGCAAGCAGCGGCGTCTCGCCGCGCTGGTCGGCGCTATCGGGATTGGCACCGGCGGCGAGGAGACTTTGGGCCACGTCCAGGCGGCCGGCGCGTACCGCCGCCAGCAGCGGCGTCGACTCCTGCTCGGCGTGCGTGTCGGCGTTGACTCCACCCGCCAGCAGGGCATTGACCATGCTGAGTTCGCCACGCGTCGCCGCCAGCACCAGTACCGTGCGGCCGCGCTTGTCCAGCAGGCGCGGATTAGCTTGCGCCGCGAGCAGCGTCTTGACGCTTGCTTCGGAGCCGGCATGGATCGCGATATGCAGGAGCGTGTCGCCCTGGGGTGAGCGGCTAGTGGCATTGGCGCCGCCGGCCATTAGTTTCTGCACGGATTCCGTGTCGCCACGCGCCACCGCCAGGGCGATCACTGGCCAGCCACGATAGATGTCGCCGGGCCGGGCGGTGTCGAATTTCCCGGCAGTACTCTGGCGGCTGGCGTGCGCGACCAGGGTCTTGGCGCCGAGGGAGCGCAGTTGCGCGGCGGCCTGGTCCGCGTCGACGGTCAACGCGGCATCGAGCGCGCTGTAGTCCCGGCTGTCGGCAGCGGCCAGCTGCGCGCCGGCTTTCGCGAGCGCCGCGATGGCCGTGGCGCGATCGGCGCGCGCGGCATAAAAGAGCGCGGTACGCTTCGCTGTGTCGGCAGCATTGACCGACGCACCCTTCACCAGCAGCAGTTCGAGCACTCCAGGGTCGGCGAGTTCGGCAGCGAGCATCAGCGGCGTGACGCCAAAACTGTCGGCGCGGTTCACATCACTTCCGGTATCGATCAGCAATTGCACGGAGGGCAACGCGCCCGCTGCGACGGCATGCGCCAGCACCGTGGCGCCAAACGGGTCGCGTAAATCCTTCAGCGCGGCGCCCAGCGTCCGCAGGCAGGCGAGGTCGCCGCTGCGCGCGCTATAGAT
>JAYTXT010000299.1:0-15398 GCA_043742765.1 Gammaproteobacteria bacterium
GGCCCACGCCCAATCAGCGCTGGTGGGATACGTGCATCCCTATGACGTGCAACCCGACCCGGCGCACGATGCCACCCTGACCAGCGAGTTGCCCGTCGACGTGGCCCTCGGAAAAGTCGATTACTACGAGGTCGTCGGTTTCAGCGATCACCAGGCAAGCGCCACGGTCTGGCACCGATTGCTCAATTGCGGCTTCCGTCCAGCTGCCGCGGCCGGCACCGATGCCATGGCCAATTACGCCTCGATGCGCGGCCCGGTGGGCCTCAATCGGGTTTTCGTCGAGGACGGACCCGCCAGCGGCGCTGTGGCCACGGCAGCCGATCGCCACACCCGCCTCAACCGCTGGTTGCACGCGCTCAAGATTGGACACAGTGTGGCGACCAACAGCGCGCTGCTTGGCTTTGAGGTCGATGGCAAGGGTCCTGGTTCCGAGCTGGATATTCCCGCGGCTGGCGCGACCGTACGCCTGCGCGGTTTCATGCGTTCGATCGTCCCCATCGACCACCTGCAGGTCCTGCAGCAGGGCAAGGTGCTGCTCGAGATCCCACTCGAGGGCGACCGGCGCAGCGCAGACCTCGACAAGCAGATCCACGTCGCCGCGCCCGGTTGGTTGCTGCTGCGCGCCTGGAACGAACACTCGAGCCCGGATATCTTCGATATCTATCCGTACGCCACGACCAATGCCGTGTTTCTGACCAGCCCCGGGGCGGCTACTCATTGCGGCGTCGATGCGGACTATTTTATGGCGTGGATCGACCGACTCGCCGACGCCGCGCGGGTGCATCCGGATTTCAACACCGCGGCTGAACGCCAGGAGACACTTGGACAGATCGCCGCCGCGCGCAAGGTGTTCGAGTCGCGGCGCTAGGCCGCAGCCATGATTTCCTGCTGGTAGCGGCCCAGGCACCGGCCGAGGCCATCGACGATCTCGTCGATATCGGCGTGCGTGGCGATGAGCGGCGGTGCGACCATGATCCAGTCGCCGTAGCGCCCGGCGTGGGTGCGTCGGCCGTAGATGAGCAGGCCCTGCTCACGCGCCAGGGCCTGCACGCGGCCGATGACGTCCAGCTCCCGCGGCAGCATGCGCTTGCTGTCGCGATTGGCGACGATCTCGACCGCATTCAACATCCCAAGTCCGCGCACATTGCCGATGATTTGGCTGTTGGCCTGGAGTCGTCGCAGTTGGGCGCGCAGATACTCACCCGTTGCCGCCGCCTTGTCGATTAGCCGGTCGCCAATGGTCACATCGAGCACCGCGAGGCCCACGGCGCAGGCGAGCGGATGCGCCTTGTGGGTGTGACCCACGTGGAAACCGCCGGCGCTGGCGACTGCATCGACGAGCCTTGATGGCGCCAGGAAAGCGGCGAGCGGCGCGTAGCCACCGCCCAGCCCCTTGGCGAGGATCACCAGATCGGGCCGCGCCGCGGGCCAGTGGCCGGCCGCGAGGAATGTGCCGGTGCGGCCGGCGCCGCTGACGATCTCGTCGTAGATGAGCAGTACGCCAAATTCATCACAGATTTCGCGGACGCGGCGATAGTACTCAGGCGGCGCGCTGTCGGCGCCGCCGCAGAAACCCATCACCGGTTCCATGATGAAGGCGAGCACCGTGTCGGGGCCCGCTTCAATGATGCGCGCGCGCAATGACTCCGCGCACTCCATGGCATACACGCTGACGCTGAGCCCGGCGGCAGGGCGGTAGCTCGAGGGCGCGGGCACGTGGAGCCCGGGTGGATAGCCTGTCAGATACGGCGCGTAGCCCGGGTCGGCCGCTAGCACCATGGTCGCGCGCGTGCTGCCATGATAGGAGGGGTCGCGGCTGATGATTTTGTACCGCGCAGGTTCGCCATGCGCCAGCGCCGCGCGCCGCACGAATTGCAGGCACTTTTCCACCGCTTCCGAGCCGCTCGACACGTAAAACGCGCAGTCGAGCCCGGGCCCGGCCAGGCCCGCGAGCCGCTGGCTCAGCTCGGTGCTGCGCTCGCTCTCAAAATTGCTGGGATAGGCGAAGCAGAAACGCTCCGCCTGCGCGCGCATCGCCGCCAGCACGTGCTCGTTGCCATGACCGATGTTCACGGCAATCGGGCCCGAGGTCACGTCGATATAGCGCTTGCCGGTGCGGTCCCAGATGTGCAGCCCCTGCGCACGTGCGATGCTCGGCGGATTCTGCCCGGCAGGTCCTGTCCAGAATCTTTGCATTCCCGGGACCATGATGAGCTCGCCGGGGCTAGCGGTCGGCCGCGGGGGTCTGGCGTCTTCGCGGCGGATCGAAGAATGCGCCTTCGACCACCCGGCAGCGCGCCATGAACCGGTTCCACTTGAGTTCCTTCTGGTAGTAGATCTCGGCAGACAGCTCGTCACCGCTCGCTCCCCATGGCATCTCGACGGAGGCCAGGGCGATGCTGGCCTTAGCGGCCGGCGACCACATCGACGAGGTGACAACACCAATGTTCCGGCGCCGCGGGTCGTATATGTAAGCGTCTTTGGCGGGCTTGTTGCCTTCCACGTCCAGACGCACCAGCCGGTAGCGCGAGCCACGGCGCTGCTCTGCGAGTAGTGCGCGGCGGCCGGTGAAATTGGGTTTGCTGAAATCCACCAGCCACCCGAGATCAAGTTCGAAGGGCGAGCGTGTCCGCTCGGCGCGCACCGCGCGGTCAGCAGGCAGGAAATCGACGCCGGCCTGGATGAACCCCGCCTCGATGCGGCTCATTTCCAGCGCCAAGGTACCGATGACACGGATGCCGTGGTGCTGCCCCGCCGCGAACAGGGCGTCCCAGAGCGGCAGTGCCCGCTCCGGATCGATCCACAGTTCGTAACCCAGGTCTCCGGTGTAGCCGGTGCGGGAGACCACGAGTTCGCCGCCCGCAAACGGGTAGCTGCGCAGGCCAAAAGGCGTGAGCGTCTCTATGGCGGTGAGTCCCATGCTCTTCAGCACGGCACACGCAGTGGGGCCCTGCACCGCGAGCCCCGCGACCTCGTTGGTTTCCTCGCTGATTCGCACCTCAAACCCAAGCGCCGAAGAGTGCAGCCAGTCGAGCTGCCGTTCCTGCGAACACAACCGGTAGACACCTTCACGCAAATGGAAAATCGTGCCATCGTCGATCACTTGCCCGGCGTCATCGCACCACACGCAGTACCCCACCCGGCCGGTCTTGATTTTCGCGACCTCTCGCGCGACGAGCCGGTTCAGGTACGCGAGCGCGTCCGGACCGGTGATCAGGTGTTTGGTCATGGGCGACAGGTCGAACACCGCACAGCTGTTGCGGATCGCGTTGTACTCCATGCCGACGTCAAAATACGCGTCGGCAACGGTGTGGTCGCGCCATCGATGCCACAGGTTCAATTGATTGAGGGCGGCGGTCCGCGCATGGAACGGGGTCTGGCAGACTGCCTGGCGGAAATGATCGCGGGCCAGCATGGCTTTCACCGTTTCCCGAGAATGACGCGTGCCGCGTTGCGCCCGGCGCTGCCCATGACACCGCCACCCGGGTGGCAGCCGGCGCCGCACAGATACAGCCCATCGACCGGCATGGCGTACTGCGCTGCGCCCACCACCGGCCGCAGCATCATGAACTGATCGAGCGCCAGTTCGCCGTGGTGCCAATGCCCGCCGGCGATTCCGAACTGCTGTTCGATGTCCGCCGGCGTCAGCAGCTCGACGTGCTGCACGAGGCCGCTGATTCCGGGGGCATAGCGCTCGAGTACGGCCATGACCGCGGCCTGGAACCCTGCCTTGCCGGCGGCCCAGCCACCCTTGATATCGTAAGGGGCGTATTGCACGATCGCCGAGAGCACATGCCTGCCCGCCGGCGCCAGGCTGGCGTCGTGAATCGTAGGCAGAGTAATTTCCATAACCGGCTGCCCGGAGTATTCCCGGTACTTGGCCGGGTTAAACGCGCGCTCGATGTAGTCGAGATCCGGCGCAATCAGCAACCGCTCGCCCAGTTGTTGCGGCGCCAGGCCCGTAAAGCGCGGCTCGCCGCCAAGCGCCAGATGGAGTTTCGCGGCGGTGCCCACGGACCGCATGTGTTGCATACGACGCGCGAATTCGGTCTCGAGGTGGCGTGCGCCCAGGAGCCGCAGCAAGGTAGTCTTCGGATCGGCGTTCGACACTACGAGGTCCGCCGTGATCTCCTGGCCTTGCTGCAGGCGCACGCCGACGGCGCGCCCCTCGTTCATGATGATTTCCGCCACCGGCGATTCGCAGCGAATTTCCACTCCCGCGGCGCGCGCGGCGGCAGCCAGCGCGCCGGTGACCGCACCCATGCCGCCGCGTGGCAGGGCGAGCGCACCGGCTTGCCCGTTGACCGAGCCGCTCTGGCGATACAGCGAGGCGTACACGGTATTGCCTGAGCGTGGGCCGAGTTTCGTGCCCAGCACGGCGTCAAGGGCGAGCGCGGCCTTGAGCTGCGGGTGCTCGAATTGCTCCTCGAGCACATCGAAAATATTCATGGTCGCGATGCGCAGGAATTCCCGCATGCCACGCTTGCCGAGGCGCCGCATGTCCAGGGCAACGGCCAGCGCCGGCAGGGCATCGCGCCAGGATTCGAAGCGCAGCCGGGGCGGCACGCGTCGGTGCTGGCGCGCGATCACGCGCGCGAATTTCTGCATGCCCGCCGAGTGGGAGCGCAGCGCTTCGCGATCAGCACTCGACACTTCGCCAGCGTGGATTTCGCCGCCTGAAAAACGCAGCGGCGACTGCTCCGTGGACAACACCACGGTGTGCAGCCCGGTCCTGGCGTAGGCCAGCCCGTGTTGCGCCAGAGCCAGTTGCTTCTCGACGCTGGGATCGAGCAGATGCAGCAGGTGCGCCACCGCCGACACCTTGAAGCCAGGGGCGAACTCGCGCGTCACGGCGGCGCCGCCGGGCTGCGCCGCCGCTTCGAGCATCAGCACCTTGCGTCCGGCGCGCGCCAGGTAGGTCGCACATACCAGGCCGTTGTGGCCGGCGCCGATGACGATCACGGGCCGCTGCTCAGTCATCGCTCCACCCCTCGGGTACGGTGGAATCGCGCCGCAGGTCGTGGAGAATCTCGCGGGCAGCATTGGCGCCCGGCGCAGCCATCACGCCCCCTCCGGGATGCGTCGCTGACCCGCACATATACAGGCCGCGTACCGGACCGCGATATTGCGCAAAGCCGGGGAACGGGCGGTTGAAAAACAGCTGGTCGAAGGTCAACTCGCCCTGGAAGATGTTGCCTTCCGTCAGACCGACCTCGGCTTCGAGCTCCTGCGGCGTGCGCACTTCAGCGTGCAGCACGAGGCTGCGGAAATTGGGGCTGTAACGCGCGATCTGGTCGAACACGGTCTGCTTGAACGCTTCGCGATCGGCGTCGGTCCACTCGCGCCCGTTGACCATGTGAGGCACGTACTGCACGAACACCGACATCATGTGCTTGCCCGGCGGAGTCATGGTCGGATCGGTGAGCGAAGGCATGAGCATGTCGAGGTACGGGTCCTTCGACCAGGTGCCGCTCTTCCAGTCGTCGTAAGCACGTTCGTAGCGCTCTAGCGAATCAAGGAAATGCATGTCGCCGCTGATCAGCGGATTGCCGGCACCGAGCGCGGGGAATTCCGGCAGGCCATCGAGCGCGATGTTCAGTTTCCCCGAAGAGCCGCGGATCTTGAAATTGCGGGCGCGCTGCAGGAACTCCGGCCGCAGGTCGCCTGGATCCATCAGCTTCAGGAAGGTGCGCTTGGGATCGACGTTGGACACCACGATGTCTGCGTGATATTCCTCGCCATTAGCCAGGGCCACACCGGTCGCCCGGCCGGCGCGAACCAGGATGCGCTCCACCGGCGCAGCTACTTTGATCTCGCCGCCGTGCGCCTGCACGGCCGCCGCCAGGGCTTTGGCGACCGCGCCCATGCCACCGCGGGCGAAGCCCCAGGCGCCCATCTGGCCGTCCACGTCGCCCATGTAATGATGGAGCAGTATGTAGGCCGTGCCCGGGGACTGCACGCCGAGGGCGGTGCCGATAATGCCACTGCCCGCAAAGGTTGCCTTGACCACGTCGGACTCGAAATATTCGTTCAGGTAATCGGCGATCGACAGCGTGTAAAACCGGATGGTGTCGTGGATCCCGGCTTCGCCGAGTTTAGCGAACTCCTTGCTGAGGTGCATCATCTCGCGCAGATCGCGCCAGCGCAGCGAACTCGGATCGGGTGGCGTGCGCAGCAGGAGTGAACGGATCAGGCGGCACTGGCGCATCGTGTCGCGCCCGTAACGCATATAGGCGTCGGCATCCCGCGGGCTGTGGCGGGCGATCTCGCGGCGCTTGATGTCCTTGTCGAGATAGCTGCCGAGAATGTCGCCATCGCGGGTGAAGGTTACGCCGCCGCCGTAGGGGACGATCTGCAAGCCATGGCGCGATAGTTCCAGGGTGCGGTAGATTTCCGGCCGCAGCAGGCTGCACACGTACGAGCAGTTGGAGTAGGTCCAGTGCGGGTGCAGCTCGCGACTGACCGTTGCACCGCCCAGGTACGGGTTGGCCTCGAGTACCAACACCTCGAGACCGGCGCGCGCGAGAAAAGCGGCGTTGCACAGGCCGTTGTGCCCGGCGCCGACCACGATGGCGTCGTAACGCTTCATTACTGGGACGCCAGTTGCATGGGTGCAGCTTAGGAGTGCCCACCCCGGCCGGTCAATACCGGCTAGAGCCCGACGCGATGACCCAGATCGATACCGGCCAGATCAAACCCGCGGCGAAAGTCCCGGATGTGCTTTTCGGTCCACGCGCGCGCGCCAGCGACATCGCCGCTGCGGATCGCGTCCAGGATCCTGCGCTGCGCGGAGGCGATGCGCGCACGCGCTGGAGCCACTTCGTCGATGATCGTCCGCAGCGAGGGTGCGAGCAACTGCAACAGGGGCTCGTGGGCGAGCATCAGCACGCGATTGTGCGTGGCCTCGCCGAGGTGGTGGAAGAAATCGGCCGCCTGGCGTGCCGCAGCGTCCGCGCCGCGTTGCATGGCGCGCGCGACGGTGGCCTCGATGACGGCCAGGTCCGGGGCGCGCCGATTGCGGGCCGCCGCCTCGGAAATGGGTGGCTCGAGAATGGTCAGGCTCTCCCAGACGTCCCGGATGGTGACGTCGTGGAGGGCGAGGGCGCGGCTCACGCCATCGGCGACGATGCCGCGCTCGGGCCGACTCACCATCATGAGTTTGGAGCCGCGATGCCGGCGCAGCATGCCCACCGACTCCAGCTCGCGCAGCGCCTCGCGCACCGTCGAGCGGTTGACGCCGAACTGGCGCGCCAGCTCAAGTTCGGGCGGCAGGCGATCGCCCGCGCTCAGCGTGCGGTCCGTGATGCGCTCGAGGAGCGCTGCCGCCACTTTGCGATAGGCCGGCTCGAACTCCAGCGGTGCAAATTCGACGCTCATGCGGTCCTCTGATAGAGCTCACGCCCGATCAGCATGCGGCGTATTTCCTGGGTGCCGGCGCCGATCTCGTAGAGCTTGGCGTCGCGCAGCAACCGGCCGGCTGGATAGTCATTGATGTAGCCATTTCCACCCAGTATCTGAATGGCATCGAGCCCGGCGAAGGTCGCTTTCTCGGCGGCGAACAGCACGGCTGCGGCGGCGTCCTGGCGGGTGCAGTTGCCAGCGTCGCAGGCCCGGGCCACCGCGTAGACGAAAGCGCGCGCGGCATTCAGGTTGGTGTACAGGTCGGCAATCTTGGCCTGCATGAGTTGAAAAGTGCCGATCGGCTCGCCGAACTGCTTGCGTTGGTGCACGTACGGGAGCACCAGATCAAGCGCCGCCGCCATGATGCCGAGCGGACCGGCCGCGAGCACGGCGCGCTCGTAGTCGAGCCCGCTCATCAACACCTTGACGCCGCGGTTGAATTCGCCCAGCACGTTTTCGGCCGGCACCACGCAGTCCTCGAACAGCAGCTCGCTCGTGTTCGAACCGCGCATGCCAAGCTTGTCGAGCTTCTGCGCGCTGGAAAACCCGCGGAAGCCCTTCTCCACGATGAACGCCGTGATGCCCTTCGATGCGGCCGCCGGGTTGGTCTTGGCATAGACCACCAGCACGTCGGCATCGGGGCCGTTCGTGATCCACATCTTGCGACCGCTGAGCACGAAGCCGTTGCCGTGTTGCTCGGCGCGCAGCTGCATCGAGACCACGTCCGATCCGGCGCCCGGCTCGGACATGGCGAGCGCACCGACGTGCTCGCCGCTGACGAGCCGCGGCAGGTAGCGGTCACGCTGCGTGTCGTTGCCGTTGATCTGCAGCTGGTTGACGCACAGGTTGGAGTGCGCGCCGTAGGAGAGGCCGACGGCAGCGGAGGCGCGCGAGATTTCCTCCATCGCCACGACATGCGCCAGGTAGCCCAGATTGGCTCCGCCCCAGCGCTCGGATACCGTGAGCCCAAGCAGCCCCTGGGCGCCGAGTTTCGCCCACAAGTGCGCCGGAAACTGGTTGGCGCGGTCTATTTCATCGGCCAGGGGAGCGATTTCCGCCCGCGCGAAACGGCGCACCTGGGCCCGTACTTCATCAAGTGTTTCGCCCAGGCCGAAGTCGAATTCGCAGGCATCTAAAGCGGCCATCTGCTTGCTCCGTTCAAGGCAATAGTGCTATTATCGGACAATAGGACTATTAGAGCAAGGCATATCATGGCGGCGATCGATTCGGCCTTGAACCCACGCAGCGAGGAATTCCGGGCCAACCGCCTGGCCATGGACGCCCTGGTGGCCGACCTGCGCGCCCGGCTGGCCGCCGCAGCCATGGGGGGTGGCGAGACGGCCCGGTCCCGGCACCTGGCGCGCGGCAAACTCCTGCCCCGGCAGCGAGTGGAGATGCTGCTCGACACCGGCACACCCTTCCTCGAACTCTCACAGCTCGCTGCCACCGGGCTCTACCACGGCGAAGCGCCCGGAGCCGGCCTCATCACCGGCATCGGCCGCGTGGCGGGGCGCGAATGCCTGATCGTCTGCAATGACGCCACCGTCAAGGGTGGCACCTATTACCCGATGACGGTCAAGAAGCACTTGCGCGCGCAGGAGATCGCCCGCGAGAATCGCCTGCCTTGCCTGTACCTCATCGATTCGGGCGGCGCGCACCTGCCGAGCCAGGACGAAGTCTTTCCCGACCGCGACCACTTCGGCCGCATCTTCTTCAACCAGGCAACCATGTCGGCCGCAGAGATCCCGCAGATCGCCGTGGTGATGGGCAGCTGCACCGCCGGCGGGGCCTACGTTCCGGCCATGAGCGACGAATCGATCATCGTGCGCAACCAGGGCACGATCTTCCTCGGCGGTCCGCCGCTGGTGAAAGCCGCCACCGGCGAGGAGGTCAGCGTCGAGGATCTGGGCGGTGGCGACGTACATACACGCCTTTCCGGGGTCGCCGATCACCTTGCCGAGGACGACGCGCATGCGCTCGGCATCGCGCGGCGCATCGTGGCGGGGCTCAACGCGGCGCAACGCCCTGACACCGACCTGGCTCCACCGCTCGAGCCGCGTTATAGCGCCGAGGAACTCTACGGCGTGGTTCCAGCCGATCCGCGCAAGCCCTTCGATATCCGCGAGATCATCGCGCGCATCGTCGATGGCAGCGACTTCGACGAATGGAAAATCCGCTACGGCGCCACGCTGGTAACCGGGTTTGCGCGCATCTTCGGCATGCCGGTCGGCATCGTCGCCAACAACGGCATCCTGTTTTCAGAATCCGCACTCAAGGGCACGCACTTCATCGAGCTGTGCTGCCAGCGGCGCATACCCCTGGTGTTTCTGCAGAACATCACCGGCTTCATGGTAGGCCGCAAGTACGAAAACGAAGGCATCGCCAAGCACGGCGCCAAGATGGTGACCGCGGTCGCTTGCGCCCAGGTGCCCAAGCTCACGGTCATTGTTGGCGGCAGTTTCGGCGCCGGCAACTACGGCATGTGCGGCCGCGCCTACTCGCCGCGGTTCCTGTGGATGTGGCCAAACGCCCGCATCAGCGTGATGGGCGGCGAGCAGGCCGCAAATGTCCTGGCGCGCGTGCGCCGCGACGCACTCGAGGCGAAGGGCAATTCCTGGAGCACCGAAGACGAAGCGGCGTTCACTGCTCCGATCCGCGCGCAGTACGATCGCCAGGGCCACCCTTACTACGCCACGGCACGTCTCTGGGACGACGGTATCATCGACCCGGCCGACACCCGGCGAGTGCTGGGCCTGGGCCTGGCGGCAACGCTCAACGCGCCGATTCCAGCGACGCGGTTTGGCGTCTTCAGAATGTAAGATGGCTGCCATGCTGCCGTTCAATCGCCTGCTCATCGCCAATCGGGGTGAAATTGCCTGCCGCGTGGCACGCACGGCGCGCCGCATGGGGCTGCACACCATTGCCGTATATTCCGAGGCCGAGGCGCAGGCCCGGCACCTGGCCGCCTGCGATGAAGCGATCGGCATCGGCGGCCGGACGCCGGCTGAAAGCTATCTGCGCATCGAGGCGATCATCGCCGCCGCGCGCCAGAGCGGCGCGCAGGCCGTACACCCGGGCTACGGGTTCCTGTCAGAGAATCCGCAATTCGCGGAACGCTGCCAGGCAGAAGGCCTCATCTTCGTGGGACCACCGGCGGCCGCCATGCGCGCCATGGGTTCAAAATCCGCCGCCAAGACCCTGATGGAACGCGCCGCTGTGCCGCTGACACCGGGCTACCACGGCGACAACCAGGATGCGCGACACCTGCAGGAGGCCGCAGAGCGCATCGGCTACCCGGTACTTATCAAGGCCAGTGCCGGCGGCGGCGGTCGGGGCATGCGCCGGGTTGATCGGCGCGAGGATTTCGCGGCGGCACTCGCCAGTTGCAAGCGCGAATCGGCGGCCAGTTTCGGCGACGACCGCGTACTGGTGGAAAAATACCTGCTGCGGCCACGGCACATCGAATTTCAGGTTTTCGCCGACAGTCACGGTCACTGCCTGCACCTGTATGAGCGCGACTGCTCGGTACAACGGCGGCACCAGAAGGTGCTAGAGGAGGCGCCGGCGCCGGGCATGACGAGTGAGCGACGTGCGGCGATGGGTGCGGCGGCGGTGGCTGCGGCCAGCGCAGTGGGCTATGTCGGGGCCGGCACGGTGGAATTCATCGTTGCGCCCGACGGTGAGTTCTTTTTTATGGAGATGAACACGCGCTTGCAGGTCGAGCATCCGGTCACCGAGATGATCACCGGCCTCGATCTGGTGGAGTGGCAGTTGCGCGTGGCCGCGGGCGAGCCACTGCCGCTGACGCAGCACCAGGTGCGGGTGTCCGGCCACGCGCTCGAAGCCCGCATCTACGCTGAAGATCCCGAGCGCGGCTTCCTGCCCTCGACGGGGCGAGTGCAGTATCTCGCGTCACCTGACCCTTCGCGCCATGTGCGCATAGACACCGGCGTGGGCCCGGGGGATGAGATCACCCCTTTTTACGATTCGATGATCGCAAAACTCATAGTCTGGGATGAGTCCCGCGATCTCGCGTTGGCCCGTATGCGCACCGCGCTCGACGAATACCGCGTCGTCGGGGTTGCCAATAACGTCGCCTTCCTGAATCGGCTGGTATCCACACCTGCCTTCATCGCCGCGGATCTCGATACCGCCTTGATCGAACGGCAGCACGAATTCCTGTTTCCCGCAGCGGCGGCGCCTCCCCGGGATGTCTGGCTTGCGGCGGCCATTGCGACGTTGCTGCGCTCACACGGCAGTTCACGGCATTCCCCATGGGGCGCGGCCGACGGCTGGCGGCTCGGCGGCAGGGCGCAGCGCCAACTGGTGTTTCGCGCTGGCGAGGTCGAGAAGACGGTGGACGTCCAGTACCTCGCGAGCGGTTGGGAAATGCGTATCGACGACCAGCTTGCGGTCACCGCCGGAACCCTGCATGGCGATTCGACGCTGGCGCTGACGATCGACTCCCGTACCCGTGCCGCAACGGTAGTCCGGGTGGGCGACAGCGAGCACGTGTTCATGGATGGGCGCCGGGACCTGCTCACCCATGCTGATCCCCTGACATCGACCGCAGCAGCTGAAGCAGACCCGGCCGGGCTCCGCTCGCCGATGCCTGGACGCGTGATCGAACTGATCGCGACTGTGGGTAGCGAACTGCCCAAGGGGGCACCGCTGCTGGTGCTCGAGGCCATGAAGATCGAACATACCGTGGTGGCGCCCAGCGCCGGCACACTCAGGGTCTTCAAGGTCGCCGCGGGCGAACAGGTCGGCGAGGGCACGGAACTGGTCGATTTTCTCCCAGCGCATTCCCGGTAAACTGCCGCATGCCAATTTCCGGTGAACTGTATCGTCAACTGGGCCGTGCCGCCGCGGGCGCCGTGTCCGTCGTCGCTGCGCATGAGCCGCAGAGCGAAGCCATTGTCGCCCTGACAATTTCCTCCTTCGTCACGCTGTCCTTTGAACCGCCGCTGGTGATGTTTGCGATCCAACGAAACACGGTCAGCTACGCTTCGATGGTGACCTGCCGGGCCTTCGGTGTGAGTCTCCTGGAGGCAGGCCAGGCCGATGTCGCCCGGTACTTCGCCAGACCGAGCAGCGAGCGTACGCAGCCGACCCCGTTCGACGCCGGCCATGTCGTGCAGGTGCCGTTGATACCCGGTGCGCTCGCACAAATCGAATGCCTCACCAGCGAAGTCTTCATGAGTGGCGATCACGCCATCGTCGTGGGGCAGGTCGAGGCTGCGCGAACTCGCGATGGCGCACCGCTGCTCTATTTCGGCCGCCAGTACGGAATGTTCACACCGCTGACCGCGTCCTGACCCGTTGTCGGTGCCGCGATGAACAGCCCGGTGCGTATCACAATCGATCTGGCCGCGCTCGCCGCCAACTTTGCGAAGCTCCGGACCCTGGTACAACCTGCCGAGGTCGCTGCCGTCGTCAAGGCAAACGCCTACGGGCTCGGTATAGGACCCGTGGCCGCCCGCCTGGTTGCAGAAGGGTGCCGGACACTCTTTGTTGCAACGCTCGCCGAAGCCCTGGAACTGCGGCGGCTCCAGGACTCAGTGCGGATCTTCGTCCTGAATGAAATGCCGGCCGACTCGCTGCCGCTGTTCACGCGCCACAAGCTGCTGCCGGTGCTCAATACACTGGACGAGGTGCGCGCCTGGACCTCGCGCGCCGCTGACGCGCCGGCGGCGCTGCAGATCGACACCGGCATGACGCGTGCCGGACTGTCGGGCGAGGACCTCGCTGCGCTGAACGAGAATCGCGAATTGCAGTCCTCGTTAAACCTGGCGCTGGTGATGAGCCACCTGGCCTGCGCCGATGAACCCGACCACCCCATGAATCTCCAGCAGCTCGAACGATGCGAGGCCTTGCGGCGGCTCTGGCCAGCTGTCCCGTGGAGCATCGCCAATTCGGCGGGTATCTTTCTAGGGTCCCGTTTTCATGGCGATCTGGTGCGGCCTGGTATCGCGCTATACGGCGGCCGGCCAGGTGCCGGCGGCGCCAACCCCATGACGGAAGTCGTGCGGCTTGAGGGCCGGGTGCTGCAGGTCCGCGCACTAACCGCGCCCGCCAACGTCGGCTACGGCGCCACGCAACGCATAGCGCCGCCCGCACGAGTCGCCACGGTCGGCCTCGGATACGCGGACGGCTACCCACGCTCGCTCAGCGGCAGGGGATTCGCGCTGTGCAATGGGCAACGGGCACCGCTGATCGGTCGCGTCTCGATGGATTTGCTGACGCTGGATGTTTCCGCTCCTGAACACGCAAGACTGCAGGTGGGCGACTACGTGACCCTGATCGGCGGTGGTGCTGCGCTGGAAGAGGTGGCTGCCCTCGCCGGCACGCTCAACTACGAACTGTTGACCAGTCTTTCCCGGCGCGCCGATCGGATCTATCGCTAGCGTAAGATAGGGATCAATCCTGAGGAAAATGACATATGGACGAACTGCGATCACCCTGGATGGACGACGACCTGCAGATGCTGCGCGATGCCGTCGCGAAGTTCGCTGAAGCGGAGATGATGCCGCTTGATGCGCAGTGGCGCGCACAACATCATGTCGGCAAGGATATCTGGCGGCGCGCGGGCGAACAGGGCTTCCTGTGCACCGACATCCCCACGGAATATGGCGGCGCAGGCGGTGACTTCCGGCACGAGACGGTCATCTATGAGGAACTCAACCGCCGGGGACTGAGCGGCTTCGGGCAGGGCGTGCACAGCATCGCCGCCCATTACCTGCTCAACCACGGCACCGAGGAGCAGAAACGGCGGTTCCTGCCAGCCATGGCGCGGGGTGAACTCATCGGCGCAATCGGCATCACCGAACCCGGCGCCGGCTCCGACATGAAAGGCATCCGTACGCGCGCGGTGCGCGACGGCGACCATTACGTGGTGAGTGGTTCGAAGATTTTCATCAGCAACGGTTTTCTGGCCGGCCTCATTGCCCTGGTCGTGAAGACTGACAACGCACCCGGTTCCAAGAGCGTCTCCATACTTATGGTGGAGACTAATGACCTGCAGGGTTATCGCGTTGGCCGCGTGCTCGACAAGATGGGTTTGCACGCCCAGGACACCGCCGAACTGTTCTTCGACGGCGCGCGCGTCGCGGCGGCGAACCTGCTCGGAGGCGAGGAGGGCAAGGGCATGTATCAACTGATGAGCGACCTGCCCTACGAGCGGATTCTCATCGGCGTCTGCGGCGTCGCAGCTATGGAGGGTGCGCTCGCCGCGACCCTGCGCTACACGAAGGAGCGCAAGGCTTTCGGCCAGTCCGTGTTCGAATTCCAGAACACCAAGTTCAAACTGGCCGAAATCGCAACCGTCGTACGCGTCGCCCGCACCTTCATCGATGATTGCATCGCGCGGGTTGCCCGCGGCAAACTTGATACCGTAACTGCGTCGATGGCCAAGTGGTGGATCTCGGACATCCAACAGAAGATGCTGGACGAATGCGTGCAGCTGCACGGCGGCTACGGCTACATGAACGAGTACCTGGTGTGCCGCATGTTTGCCGACAGTCGGGTGCAGCGCATCTACGGCGGCACCAACGAGATCATGAAGGAAGTCATTTCACGGGCCCTGTAGGCTCGGAACGTGCTCGTGCGGTCCCGCTTTCCAGATCGCGCACCAGCCAACAGCGCAGTGTGGTAATTTGAGTCTCGGGTCTGGATATTGCGCGCATCAAATCGGGGGATGATCATGCGGAAATCGGTCCATCAGAGCCTGTTGCGCTTGCCGGTCCGGAGCCGGCAGCCCGCATCGAGAGGCACCTGGTCCGTGACCGCGGCGATCTCGGCCGTGCTGGCGGGCGCGGCGGCCGCGCAGACGCCCCCGGCGCCGGCCAGCGCCGGGCTGCAGCTCGAGGAGATCATCGTCACGGCGCAGAAGCGCGAGGAGAATCTGCAGGACGTGCCGGTCAGCGTTCAGGCGATCGATTCGCGCAAACTCGAGCAACTACAGGTGGCGCACTTCGACGACTACCTGAAATACCTGC
>JAYTXT010000300.1:0-8584 GCA_043742765.1 Gammaproteobacteria bacterium
TGGCCCAGATCGCCGGATCTTCCAGCTCTAGTCCGACTTCCTCGAGGCGTTCGCGCTTGAGGTCGTACTCAAAGAAACCCCCTCAAGGAGACGGCGCGCTCCTCGAGATCTTTCAACGTACGCTTGAGTTGTGTGACTTCCATGGTCCGGGCCTGGGTGGATCCGACGGCGCGCATGGTAGCACGGGCGGAGCGGCGGCTAAGGCGGCAGCAGGTGATCGACCACCAGCTGCAGCCGGCGCTCGCCCTGGTAGTCGTTGGTGCCGAGTCGGTACACCAGCCTGACTCGACCTGCCGGCAGCGGCGCAGGAACCTGGGGATCGACGCTATTGAACGCGATGGCCTCGAAGCCGCCGCGCCCCTCGCGCGCCGCCACCTGGAATTTCAGGTGGCGTCCGGCCAGCACGCGGGCCGTGCCACGCACCTCGAATATCCCGTCGAACAACGGCTCCGGGAATGCGCAGCCCCAGGGACCGCCGGCGCGCAGTGCCTCGGCCAGCGGCAGGGCGATATCCGCGTCGGCGAGCTCGCCGTCGGTCTCGATCCCGTCGCTAACTGCGCTCGCCACCATGGCCCGCGCCACCTCGACATCGAAGGCACGGGCAAAGCGATCGAGATGCGCGCGCGGCAACGAGAGGCCCGCGGCCATCGCGTGGCCGCCAAATTTATCGAGCAGGCCCGGCTCGCGCGTGGCGATGGCCTCGAGCACATCGCGGATGTGCACGCCGGGCACCGAGCGGGCCGAACCGCGCAGGTTCCGCTCGTCGGCCACCGCGAAGGCGACGACCGGGCGCCGCAGCTGCTCCTTGACGCGACCGGCCACCAACCCCACCACGCCCTGGTGCCATTGGGCGTCGAACAGGCACACGCCGGATCGCTGCACGCCGCTGTCGGCGGTACGCAGCGCGCGCACCGCGGCCAGCGCCTGCAATTGCATGTCTGCCTCGATCTCGCGGCGCTGCGCATTGAGGGTGTCGAGCTCGGTGGCGAGCGCCTTGGCCTCGAGCGGATCGTCGCTCAAGAGGCAGCGGATGCCGATCGACATGTCGGTAAGTCGCCCCGCCGCGTTGAGACGCGGCGCGACCGCAAAGCCGAGGTCGCTCGCCACCAGTTCGTCCTGCGCCCGACGCGCCACGGCCAGGAGCGCGCTGATGCCCGGCACGCAGCGGCCCGCGCGGATGCGCGCCAGGCCCTGTGCGACCAGCACGCGGTTGTTGGCATCGAGCGGTACGACATCGGCCACAGTGCCGAGCGCGACGAGATCGAGGAGCGCGGCGAGGCCGGGCGCACCGGCCGGCAGCGCGCCCTGCTCCTCGAGCGCCCGGCGTAGCGCTGCGCACACATAGAACGCCACGCCGACGCCGGCGAGCGCACCGCTCGCAAAACCGTTGCCCGGTACGTTCGGGTTCACGATCACGTTGGCGTCCGGCAGGTGCGCGCCCGGCAGGTGATGGTCGGTGATCAGCACCTCGATGCCGCGGGCGCGCGCCGCCGCCACGCCGGCGTGGCTCGAGATGCCGTTGTCCACTGTGACGATGAGCGAAGGCGAGCGCTCGGCCGCGACCGCGACGATCTCCGGCGTCAGGCCATAGCCAAATTCGAAGCGGTTGGGGACCAGGAAATCGACCGCCGCAAAACCACAGCCACGCAACGCGCGCAGCACCAGCGCCGTGCTGGTGGCGCCGTCGGCGTCGAAGTCGCCCACCACCAGCACCCGGCGGCGCGCATGGCGCAGCAGGAGTTGCGCGGCATCGGCCGCGCCGCCCAGGCTCCCGACCGGAGCCAGCCGCTCGAGTGCCAGGTTGAGCTCGTCGGCCCTACGCAGGCCGCGCGCGGCATAGACCCGCCGCAGCACCGGATGGAGCCCCGCGCCCAGGGCGCCATCGCCCGCAGGCACGACGCGGCGCCTGACATTTATCATCGCAGCACAATCTCCCACCAGGGTCGTGTGCGCCGGAACCGCCGCCAGAGCCGGCGCAGCCGCGCACGCCCCAGCGTGAACGCACTGTGCCCCGCGAGCAAGGTGGCCCGGTCGAAGACGCCCCCTTGCCATTGCGCGAGCGCCGGCGCCAGCCAGTCGCTGTCGAGGGCCAGGAGCGAGCCCCTGTCGGGCGCGGCGCCGAGCGCGCGCACCGCGAGCAGCTCCGGCGGCGTGAATCCGGCCGGCATCGAAGCAGGCCAACGTTCGGGCGGCGCACGGACCTCGCCGCCCCGTAGACGCGCCAGGCCGTCGACGAACAGGTCATCAGCCCAGGCCACGACCCGGTTGCCAACTGGGTCACCCGCAACTACGGCAGGCACCGGTGCGCCACCGCCCCACAGCCAGAGCGCGTTCACGGTTAGCAATCCACGAGCGGCCCTCGCCATGTTTACGGGATGCTCATGCAGCCACATCTCGAGCTCAGCGCCAAGCCGGCGCAGTGCGGCCGCACCCTGACCCGCGGGAAGCCCGGCGCCTGGATCGGCGCCCAGCCACTGCGCCGGGTCGTAGCTGCGCACGGTCGCCGCCGTCGCGACCTCACCACCGGCCAGCAGCAGCTCGCGGCGCCCGGCCGGATGCAGCGTGTGCCCGGAGCCGGCGAATACGCGGGCGAAATCCGCTGCCAGGGCCTGCTGCTCCTCGGCAAGCAGCTCCAGCAGTCCTGAGGGATGCAGGCGCACCGTGTCGAGTCCCGCCACGAAATGCACTGGCGTGGCGAACCAGACCGGGCGGTCCGCGCTCATGCCTGGAACCGCCGCACCGGCAATCGCGGCGGCGGGCAGGTCCCGCCCCTCGCTGCCGCCGAATTCCCGCCATGACCATTGCCGCCAGTCGCCGCTCAGTTGCTCCGCATCGCCTTGCGCCAGCCAGCGCTCAAGCGCCGGCAGGCGCGGCAGAGCCGCGCGCGTCGCCCGATCAAGGCGTGCGGGGTAGAGATCGCGGAGCACGATGACCAGGCGAGGCACGGTGGTATCGTAACGGGCATGCGCCTGGTACTCGACAGTGATCCGCAAATTCTCACCGTGCGCCGCTACGCGGCGGGCGAGATCGAGGTCGCGGGCCAGCTGATCCACGCGCCGTGCATCCTCAGCGCGGCACGCCTGCTCACCGACTGGGCGGTTCGCTCGGTGGCCGGGCTGGATCTGGACGCCATGGCGCCCCTGCTGGCACTGCGCCCAACCGTGGTGCTCATCGGCAGCGACGCCGCCGATGCGCACGTCAGTGGCGCGCTGCGCCGGGCGCTGGAGTCGCGCGGCGTGGCGCTCGAGGTCATGGGCCTGGGCGCAGCCTGCCGCACGTACAACGTGCTGGCGCAGGAGCGGCGCGAAGTGGTGGCGGGATTATTCCCCTAGGACCCGATCAGGTACGGGGTGCGGCGCGCCGCAAGTACACCGGAAGAAGACACAGGACGGAAAGATCGCTCAACCAACCAACTATCCGAAGCTGACAGAATCGAATAATTGTCACTGCCTTGTTTTTGTTTTTCGAACTTTTTTTCTTCTTCTCTGGACTAATCAGCTCTTCCCCTGTTGCCCTGTGTCTTCTTCCGGTGTGCCTGCGAGGCTGCCCGGCTGTCGGTCTTCACCGACAGTGGGGCGATACTAGCCGCGCCCTTTGAGGGTTGACAAGTCTGATAATATAACATTTGTATTATCAATAAGTTATAGGATTTATCTCAACTTAAATCGATGGCCCTAACCGACGCCCCCAACCAGCGGAACGAAGGAAACAGAGCCCAGGACCTTCTGTTCGATGCCCTCCTCGAGGCGCACGATGCTCAGCAACTGTTGCTTGCCCTCGGGGCCCGCTGGCACAACCAGCCGGCCGCCCACCGCCAGTTGTTCGATCAGCTCTTCAGGCACGATCAGCGGTGCCGCGGCGACCAGGATGCCATCGAACGGCGCCTGCGAGCGCCAGCCCATTGAGCCGTCGCCCACTTTGAAGCGCACGTTGCCGACGCCGAGTTCTTTCATCCGCGCGCGCGCGCGCATTTGCAATCCCTCAATGCGCTCGATGGTGTAGATCCGTTCGACCAGCGGCGCGAGCACCGCGGTCTGGTAGCCGCAACCGGTCCCCACCTCAAGCACACGCTCGAGTGGCGGTCCGTCGAGCAGGGCTTCGCTCATGCGCGCAACGATGTAGGGCTGCGATATCGTCTGGCCGAAGCCGATCGGCAGCGCTGTGTCCTCGTAGGCGCGGCTGGCGAGCGCCTCGTCGACGAAGATATGGCGCGGGAGATTGCGGATGCGATCGAGCACGGTCAGGTTGGTGATGCCCTGGTCACGGAGCCGCTGCACCAGCCGGTCGCGAGTGCGGAGCGAAGTCATGCCGATGCCGGAAAAGCGCGGATCGGTCATGGGCGGAGCCGCACGCCGCTCAACCATTGGTCCACTTCGGGGATGGCGGCGTGACGCGTCAGGTCGATCGACAGCGGCGTCACCGACACCCAGCCGTCGGCGACGGCGTGGAAATCCGTCCCCGCGCCGGAGTCCGCGCCGGCGCCCGCCGGACCCACCCAGTACATCTTCTCGCCCTTGGGATCGCGCACCGCAATCGCAGGCTCGGAGCGATGGCGGAATCCGAGCCGGGTAGCGCGGATCCCGCGCAGCGCGGCGAGCGGCAGGTCCGGCACGTTGATGTTCAGGATCAGCCGCGGGTCGAGCGGCCGGCCGGCCAGGCCTGCGACGATGCTGCGCGCCACGGCGGCTCCCGTCGCAAAATGCCGCCCGCTTCCCTGCCGCGTGCACAGCGAGACCGCCAGGGTCGGAAGCCCGAGGAACCGTCCTTCTATGGCGGCGGCGACGGTTCCGGAATAGAGCACGTCATCACCCAGATTCGGGCCGTCGTTGACCCCGCTCACCACCATGTCGAAATCGAAATCGAACAGGCCCGAGACCGCGAGGTGCACGCAATCGGTCGGCGTACCGGACACGAAATGCACGCCCGGCTCGGACTGCGTGACCCGCAGCGGCACATCCAGCGTCAGTGAATTGCTGGCGCCGCTCCGGTTGCGATCGGGGGCAACGACTGTCACCTCGGCGAGATCCGTGAGTGCCGCGCGCAGCTGCAGGATGCCTTCGGCGCGGTAGCCGTCGTCGTTACTGACCAGGATTTTCATTATATTGAGCGCGCGACCCCGAAGCCCTGCAAGCGGGCCAATATACTGAAAGCCCGCTTCCGGAGGAATGCAAGTTGGCAGGCGAGCAGGATGAAGACGACGTTTTCCGCAAGGCGATGCAGGGCGTGCGCCCGCTGAGCGCTGCGGAGCGTGCCGCGCCGGCGCGCCGCCGGCCCCCGCCACGCGCCCGATTCGCGCGCGCCGAGCGCGCCACAGTGCTGCGCGAGAGCCTCGCGCCCCCTGATCCGGAGCTGGACATCCAGCCCGGCGACTCACTCCACTATCGCCAGGCCGGCGTGAGCGAGACCGTACTGCGGCGGCTCCGCCGCGGCGACTACCGGATCGAAGCGGAAATCGACCTGCACGGCCTGAGGGTGGTCGAGGCGCGCGCGCAGCTGCGGGAGTTCCTGCGAGCCGCCGTCGCCAGGCGCCTGCGCTGCCTGCGCATCGTGCACGGCAAGGGGCTGCGCTCGGTCCCGCGCGGTCCGGTGCTCAAGATTGCCGTCAATGGCCTGCTGCGCCGCGCCGCGCTGGTGCTGGCCTTCACCTCTGCCGCCATGCGCGACGGCGGGACGGGTGCGACGCTGGTGCTGCTGCGCGACACCGGCGCACCCTAAGTGTTAGCAGGCCCTAGGCCTGGTCGATCAGCACCGTGGCCATGGCCGCGAGACCCTCGTTGCGCCCGAGGAACCCCAGGTGCTCGGTGGTCGTCGCCTTGACGTTGACGTCGGCCACCGCCACGCCCAGCAGGGTGGCGACCGAGTGACGGATCTGCTCCCGCCAGGGCGCCAGCCGCGGCTGCTGCGCCAGCAGCGTGAGGTCGGCGTTCACCACCCGCCAGGAGCGGCGCGCGAGCATCGCCATCGCGGCGCTGACGAACTGGCGGCTGTCGGCGTTGTGCCAGCGCGGGTCGCTGTCGGGAAAGTGCTCGCCGATGTCGCCAAGCCCCGCGGCGCCTAGCAACGCGTCGACCAGCGCGTGCAGCAGCACATCGCCGTCGGAATGGGCGACGACACCGCGAGTGTGCGGTATGCGCACCCCGCCGAGCACCAGCGCATCGCCGGGCCCGAAGGCGTGCACGTCGATTCCGGATCCAACCCTCATGACCGCTCCCCTGCTGCCTGTCGCGCAGCGATGATGGCCGCGGCGACTGCCAGGTCCTCGCGACTCGTGACCTTGATATTGCTGCCGGAGGCGGCAACCAGCAAGGGATGCGCGCCCTGCCATTCCATGGCCTGCGCCTCGTCGGTCGGCATGCGGCCGGCGGCCCGCGCCGACTGCAGCGCCGCGCGCAGTGGCCCGAAGCGGAACATCTGCGGCGTCAGTGCCCGCCACAGCGCAGCACGGTCTACCGTGCGCTCGCAGCAGCAGGCCGCATCGGCGCTCTTGAGCGTATCAGTGACGGGCGCGGCGAGCAGCGCGCCGACCGGATGCGCGGCTCCGGCAACCAGCAGCCGGTCCAGATCGTCGGCACGGAGACAGGGACGGGCCGCATCGTGCACCAGTACCCAGTCCAGTTCCTGCGCACGCGCAGCGAGCGCCGCAAGAGCGCACAGCACCGAATCACCGCGCTCAGCGCCACCGACAACCGGCAACACCTTCGCGGCCAGCCGGCCACGCAGCAGTGGATCCGCGAGCGCGGCCGCGCTCAGCGCCAGGGCAATCGCCGCACAGCGCTCATCCGCCACAAAGAGCCGGAGCGCCCTTTCGAGGACGGTGCTGTCGCCGAGCGTCCAATGCTGTTTGGGAAGCGCAGCGCCGAAGCGGCGACCGCTACCCGCAGCCGGCATCACGACCCAATAGCGCATATCCGGTGTGCCAGCTGAACCGGCCACGCCCGCCGGTCAGCGCGCAGCCGTGCGCGTGGCGGGGGCGGCAGCGTTCGGATCGAGCCCGGGCGCCAGCGGCGCAGTCGGCGCCGGCGGTTCGGCCGGCCCCACCTGGAAGAAAGTCTCGTTGCTGCCGATCATGCCGAGGTCGGTGCGGGCCCGCTCTTCGAGCGCGCTGTAGCCCTGCTTGAGATCGCGCACCTCGGCAGCCAGCTGGCGGTTGCGATCGGAGAGCCGCTGGTTGTCAGCCTCTTGTGAGGCCACCGCCGTGCGCAGCCGCAGCACTTCACCGACCCCGTCGCCGGAGAACCACACACGATACTGCAGCAGCAGCAGCGCGGCGGCCAGTGCGGCGGCAAACCATTTCACGGCGGGCACTTCATGCGGCAATCATATCCTGACCGGGAAGGCCTCACGCCCGGCATATTTCGCCTGCGCGCCCAGCGCTTCCTCGATGCGCAGCAGCTGATTGTATTTCGCCACCCGGTCGGAACGCGACATCGAGCCGGTCTTGATCTGGGTGGCGGCGGTCGCCACCGCGATATCGGCGATGGTGCAGTCCTCGGTTTCACCGGAGCGGTGCGAAACCACGGCGGCGTAGTGAGCCTGGTCGGCCATGTCGATGGCCGCCAGCGTTTCGCTCAGCGTGCCAATCTGGTTGGGCTTGATCAGGATGGCGTTGGCGATGCCGCGGGAGATGCCCTCAGCGAGGATTTTGGTGTTGGTCACGAACAGGTCGTCACCCACCAACTGGAGTTTGCGGCCCAGTTCGGCGGTGAGGTGCGACCAGCCGGTCCAGTCTGATTCACCCATGCCGTCTTCGATGGTGATGATCGGATAGCGCGCCGCGAGATCGGCGAGGTAACGGCTGAATTCAGCCGATGAGAAGCTGCGGTGTTCGGCCGCGAACTCATACTTGCCGTCACGGAAGAACTCGGAACTGGCAACATCGAGGCCGAGGTAGATATCCTTGCCTGGCTGGTAGCCGGCCTGCTCCACGGCTTGCAGTATGGTCTGGAGCGCGGCCTCGTTCGAAGGCAGGTCGGGCGCGAAGCCACCCTCGTCGCCCACCGCGGTGCTGAGCCCCTTCTCATTGAGAATTTTCTTCAGGGTATGGAAAATTTCCGCGCCATAGCGCAGCGCCTCGCGTAAGGAAGGCGCGCCGACCGGCAGGATCATGAATTCCTGGATATCCAGGCTGTTGTTGGCATGCGCGCCGCCGTTGATGATGTTCATCATCGGCACCGGCAGCAGCGGCGCGCGCTTGCCGCCGAGGTAGCGGTACAGCGGCTGGCCGGCAGCAGCGGCCGCGGCGTGCGCATTGGCGAGCGACACCGCCAGCAGTGCGTTGGCGCCGAGGCGGCTCTTGGTCTCGGTGCCATCGAGCTCGATCATGCAGGCGTCGAGCCCGGCCTGGTCTTCGGCATCGCGGCCGACCACGGCCGCACGCAACAGCGTGTTGACGTTCTTCACCGCCTTGAGCACGCCCTTGCCCTGGTAGCGCTGCTTGTCGCCATCGCGCAGCTCGACCGCCTCGCGCGAGCCGGTCGAGGCGCCCGAGGGCACGGCCGCGCGCCCCTGCGCGCCGCTGGCGAGCGTGACTTCCGCCTCGACGGTCGGGTTGCCGCGCGAATCGATGATCTCGCGCCCGTGGACT
>JAYTXT010000301.1:0-4825 GCA_043742765.1 Gammaproteobacteria bacterium
GTTTATCGTACCAGCCTGATCGTGCGGCAGGACGCGCCGTATCAAAAGCTCGAGGATACCTTTGGCGCCCGCGCGGGCTACACGGTGACGCATTCGCAATCCGGGTTCAACGCCTTCCGCCACCATCTGCTGCAATTCCGATCGCCGCAACGCCCGAAGCTCTATGCAGAAATGACCGGCAACCTGGTGACCGCGCGCAATGTGCTCGAGAGCGTACTCACTGGGCGTATTGACATCGGGCCGCTGGACGCCTACTGGCAGCTGCTCCTCGAGCGCAGCGCGCCGCAACTGAGCGAGGGCATACGCGTGCTCGCCACGACCGAACCCACGCCGATCCCCGCGTTCGTCGCGGCGGCGAGCGCGCCCGCTGACATGGTCGCAGCGCTCCGCGCGGCCTTTGTGAACGCGGCACCGCGCCCGTGGTTCGCGGCCTACCGCGAGCTGCTGCAGCTCGATGGCTTTGCCGCCGTGAACCGCGCGACCTATATGCCGCTACTCGCCTGGGATCGCGAGGCGAAGGCGGCGGGCTACGAGCTGCCTGCCTAGGCCTTCGGCACCCGGCCCATCGGGTGTTGCAGCACGTCGTGCGGGCGAAACAGGTAGCGGCGTGCCACGTCGAAATACGTGACGTAGACCAACCCGCCGTTCTCGGCGATCAGACGCTCGCGATGGAGCCGGTAGCGCGCGTTGTATTGGTACCAGGGGATGCCCGGCTTCTCGTGATGAAGCGAGTGCAGGTTGTTGAACAGGAACAGCGGACCCAGGATCCACGATCTTTCGACGATGGTAGTCCGCTGGCGCACTTCGGGCCTGGCACGATGTTCGGCGAAGGAGCGGATCAGCACCATTCCCCTGGCGGGTATCGCCATCGCAAGGAGGTAGATCCATAGCGGCATTGCGCAGGCGAATTCCAGCCAGGCGATGACCGGAATGCACCACAGCAGGTGCTCGAACCAGATCGTCCGCATGCCCGGCTCGTTGCGCAGCAGCCCGCCGAACTCGTGGTGCAGAAACATGCCGATCCGCCAGAAAGAGCCGACCAGAAAACGCCCGGCCAGAGTTTGCTGCAGCCGATGCATGGCGCGAGAGAACGGACTGAGCCGCGCCCAAGCCTCGCTCGTCCAGTAGAAGGACTCGGGGTCATCGATCGGGTCGGTGAGCCGATCGTCACGATGGTGAATCAGGTGCAACTGTTGGTAGCGCACGTACGGCAACCAAAGGGACAGCGGCACGATGGCCAACAGGCGGTTGAGCGCGGCCCAGCGGGTCGGGTGGCCATGGAGGATTTCATGCTGCAGCGAACTGTGCAGCGTGATCAGCACCACGGCGAGCGGCGCAACGATCACGAGCGGCCAGCGGCCGTAGGCGTGCGTGATCGCCAGCCACCCGGCATAGGTGGCTACGATGAGCAGGAGCGTGGGCACCTCCACCGCGCTCGCTCGCTCGCTGGCGGCCGGCACGCCCTGTACATCGCGATCGGCAGTAACTTCCGTCAATTCATGACCTCCGGGTCTAGGCAACATGGGCGGCCCTGCACATCCGGCGTTCCACCAGGCCGATGGCATCATAAAGAAGAACGGCCATCAGACCGGTCACCAGCCCGCCCTGCAGGATGAACGCCGTATTGTTGGACAAGAGTCCGGCAATGATGACTTCGCCGAGCCCCTTGGCGGCCACCGTGGAACCGATCGTCGCGGTGCCCACACTGATGACCAGGGATAATCGTACCCCTTCCAGGATCAGTGGCATCGCCATTGGCAGTTCCACGGACAGCAGGCGCTGGCGCGCGCTCATACCCATGCCGCTCGCGGCCTCGAGCAATTCGCTTGTGCAGCTCTGCAGTCCGGCGATGGTGTTCTCGAAGATTGGCAACAGGCCGTAGGCGAACAGCGCGATCAGCGTCGGTTTCAAGCCGAAGCCGACCAGCGGCACCGCCACGGCGAGTACCGCCACCGGGGGAAAGGTCTGGCCGATGTTCACGAGCGCGCGCGACAGCGGCAGGAATTCGGCGCCGCTGCGGCGCGTGACCAGGACCGCGAGCCCGACTGCCACGAGAGTGCTTGCAACCGCAGCGGCACACACGGTTGCGAGGTGTGCCAGCGTGAGCGTCAACAGGTTTCCCTGGTCGTAGATCGGCGCGGCGCCGTACTGGGTCAGCGGCGCGAACAGCGGCGCGAAGCCCTGCGGCCGCAGCAGGAAGGCCGCCAGCAAGCCCAGAGCCGCAATTCTCAGAATCGTGGCGACACGCGGCATCAACCCGACCTGCCATGCGCGAGTATCGCCGCCACCGTGAGGCATCCCCGGGGGCTCCCGTCGGCATCCACGACCTGAGCGGACTCGGCGCCGCGCCACACGATTTCCGAAAGCGCGTCGCGGAGCGATGCGGAAGCCGCGATGGTGGGCCCGCTCGGGCTGCCGGGCGTGGCAATGTCACCTGCGGTGGTCAGCGACAGGAGCCGCAGCGCCCGATCGGCAATCCCGGTCATGCGCGCCACTAACGGATCTGCAGGGCGTGTCAACAGCGCGGCTGGCCGATCGCACTGCAGTACGCGGCCCTGGCTCATCACCGCGACGCGAGACCCAAGCCGGAAAGCTTCGTCCATGTCATGGGTCACCAGCACGATGGTCGTGCCGAAGCGGCGCTGGATATCGAGCAGGTCGTCCTGCGCCTTGCTGCGGATGATCGGGTCGAGTGCGCCGAAGGGTTCGTCCATCAGCAGCACCGCCGGTTCCGCGGCGAGGGCGCGCGCCACACCGACGCGCTGCTGCTGGCCGCCCGAGAGCTGGTGCGGAAACTTGCCTGCGTACTCGGCCGGATCGAGCTGGAAGGCCTGCAGCAACTCGTCGACCCGCGCCCGGATGCGCGGCTCGGGCCACTCGAGCAGGTGAGGCACGGTCGCGATGTTTTCCGCCACCGTGCGATGCGGAAACAGCCCGTGTCCCTGGATCGCATAGCCGATCCGGCGCCGCAGCAGGTACGCCGGCTCGCTCCGGGTGTCCTGGCCGTCGATCAGCACGTGGCCGCTGCTGGGCTCGACCAGGCGGTTGATCATGCGCAGCAACGTCGATTTGCCGGAGCCCGAAGTGCCCACGATCACCGTAATCGTGTTGCGCTCGACCTCCATTGACACGGCGTCGACCACGGTGGACGCCCCGTACTGCTTGCTCAAGTTCTCGAGTCTGATCATGGCGGTATCCGATCCAGGGTTGCCACCAGCGCATCCAGCAGGACTGAAGCGGCAAAGGCCATGGCGACCGTGGGAATCGCGCCCAGCAGCACCAGGTCGATCGCGGTCTGCCCGATCCCCTGGAAGACGAAAGCCCCGAGCCCGCCGGCGCCGATGAGCGCCGCGATGGTCACCATGCCCATATTCTGCACCAGCACGATGCGCACGCCGGTGAGGATCACCGGCAGGGCGAGCGGCATTTCGATCCGGGCCAGCACCTGTCGGTCGGTCATGCCCATGCCGCGCGCCGCTTCGACCGCGGCGGGCGAGACGCGTTTCAGGCCGACCACCGTGTTGGCAACGATCGGCAGGAGTGAGTAGAGAAACAGCGCAATCACCGCCGGCGCGGCGCCGATGCCGCGGATCCCCAGTTGCGCGGCCAGCGGCACGGCCGCGGCGAGCGCGGCGAGCGGCGCCATGAGGATCCCGAACAGTGCGATCGAGGGAATCGTCTGGATCATGTTCAATACACCCAGTGTGCCGGCGCGCAGCCGCGGCACCCGGTGGCACAGGATCCCGAGCGGCAAGGCGATGATGAGCGCCGCGCCGAGCGACCCGAGCGCCAGCCACAGGTGTGTGCGCAGTTCGCGCGCGAACCGGTCGGCGTTGACCGCGTACTCGCGCATGACCGAGAGATGATCAAAGGTGCCGTGCGCCAGGGCGAGGCCTGCGCCCGTGGCGCACAGCGCGAGCAGCAGCACGCGCGTGAGCGGGCGCGGGCGCAGCCGCGTGATGGCATCCGTCGCCATCAACACCAGCGTCGCCAGCAGCAACCAGCAGCCGGCGCCCGGTGCCACGCGCACCACGCGGTTCCCCGGGGGAGTGAGTGCACTGCCGGCCGTCGCTACGGCAAACGCCACGATCGTGATGCCGAGCAGGGCCACGGTGAAGCGCGTTTTCGCGTGGCTCACGCCCAGCGCCGTGACAGCTGCCAGGAACAGCGTTGCCAGGCAAGCGTACGCAACGGTCACCGGCAAGGCCGTGAACAGTCCGAGCGGATCACCGGGCAGGATGCGGTTTTGCTTGAACACGACGAAGGGCAGGAAAGCGAGCGCGGCGGTCCCGACCACCGTAAGCAGCGTACCGAGCCGATCGATTCGGGCGAACCGCGCCATCTACTGCAGCATTCCCTGCGCGTGCAGGTAGTCCGCGGCCACCACCTGCGCGGATTCGCCGTTGATCTGCACTCGCGCGTTCAGCCTTCGCAGCGTGTCACTGTCAAGACTCGCCATCAAGGGCTTGATGATGCCCGGCAATTGCGGATACCCCCTGAGTGCGGCTTCACGCGCGATCGGAACGGGCGCGTAGACCGGTTGGTTGTGCCGGTCGTCTTCCAGCAACACGAGGTGCGCCGCGACGATGCCGCCGTCCGTGCCATACACCATGGCGGTATTGATGTCGTTGGTGCGCGCGGCCGCCGCGCCGATCGTAGCCGAGGTCTCGCCGCCGGCGAGCACGATGAGTTGATTGGAGCGCATCCTGAAGCGGTAGGTTTTTTCCAGCGAGCGCAGCGTGCCGGCGTTGGCGAACTCCGCCGAGCAGGCCAGCACGACAGCGCCGCCGCCATTGACCCAGCGCGCGAAGTCGCTCATGGTTTT
>JAYTXT010000302.1:0-7230 GCA_043742765.1 Gammaproteobacteria bacterium
GCGCATGGCGAGCCCGACAGCGTGCGTCGAGGTGGTGCAGGCCGTGACCACGCCCAGGTTCGGACCGCGCAGGCCGTAGCGGATCGACAGATGCCCGGCGAGCATGTTGATGATCGAGCCTGGAATATAGAACGGCGAGATGCGGCGCACACCGCCGGCGAGGTAGGCGTCGTGTTCGGATTCGATGGTGCTGAGACCGCCGATGCCGGCCCCCATGACAACACCGCACCGGTCGCGATCGAGCTGGTCGAAATCGAGCCCCGCGTCGCTCACCGCCTGCACGCCGGCCGCAATGCCATAGTGCATGAACGGATCCATGCGGCGGGCTTCCTTGGGCGGCAGGTAGCTGGCCAGCTCGAAGCCGCGCACTGCGCCGCCGAAGCGCACCGGGAACGCGGTGGTGTCAAAGCGCGTGATCGGGCCGATGCCGCTCTCACCACGCAGGATCGCGGCCCAGGTGTCCGCCACGCTGCCGCCCAGCGGACTGACGAGTCCGAGGCCTGTGACGACGACGCGACGTTTACTCAACTGCAGAAACCCGAGCGGCTGGCCGCTTGCTCAGGCCTTGTTGCGGCGCTCGTTGATGTAGTCGATCGCCTGCAGGACGGTGGTTATTTTTTCTGCGTCTTCGTCAGGGATCTCGATTTCGAATTCTTCTTCAAGGGCCATGACCAGCTCGACAGTGTCGAGCGAATCCGCCCCGAGGTCGTCAACGAAGGAGGCAGCACTCGTGACCTGTTCAGCCTTGACGCCCAACTGCTCGGCAACGATCGCCTTTACTTGTTGTTCAACATTGCTCATCTGTGTTCTCACCCTCTGTTCGATTGACGGCGGCGTATTGTAGGGGAACACCCTGCCCACCGCCACCCGCCCGTTTTGCGAGTACTTGATTTTTCTGATGATTTATCGTTGCGGGAAGGCACCAGCCGACGCTTCCCTAGCCCATGTACATGCCGCCGTTGACGTGCAGGGTCTGGCCGGTCAGGTACGCCCCTTGAATTCCGGCGAGAAAAATCACGGTGTTAGCCACGTCCTCGACCGTGCCGAAGCGCCCCAGCGGGATCTGCGCCTGGTAGGCGGTGCGCTGTTGTTCCGACAGCGCACGGGTCATATCGGTGTCGATGAAACCGGGCGCCACCGCGTTCACGGTCACATTGCGCGAGCCCAGTTCCCGCGCCAGCGAGCGGGTAAAGCCGATCAGGCCGGCCTTGGCCGCCGCGTAATTGGCCTGACCCGGGTTGCCGGTCGCGCCGATCACCGAGCTGATGTTGATGATGCGGCCGCGGCGCTCCTTGAGCATGTGCTTCAGGCACAGCTTGGTGAGGCGAAACACCGCCGAGAGATTGATATCGATCGACTGGTCCCAGTCTTCGTTCTGCATGCGCAGCATCAATCCGTCGCGCGTCATGCCGGCATTGTTGACGAGTATGGTCGGCAGGCCCTCGCGCGCCTCGAGGTCGGCGATCAGCGCTGCGGCGCTAGCGCGCTCGGCGGCATCGTACTGCGCGCCGCGAACCTTGAGCCCCCGCTCCTGGAACCAGGCGGAGATCGCAGCCGCGCCCGCGGCCGTGGTCGCCGTGCCAACCACGGTGGCGCCGGCACCCGCGAGCGCCGCGGCGATGGCCTGGCCGATGCCGCGCGATGCGCCGGTGACCAGCGCGACGTCGGTGTTCGTCATCATGATGCACTCCGGGTGGCAGCGAGGGCCGCAAGCAACGAGGCCTGGTCTTCGATCGCCAGGCAGCTGATTTCAGGGCGCCGCTCGATGCGGCGATTGAGGGACGTGAGCACCTTGCCGGGACCACATTCCACGAGCAGGTTCGTGCCGCGCGCAGTCAGCGCCAGCACCGTCGTGCTCCAGCGGACCGCGCTCGCCAGCTGCCGTTCCAGCAGTGCGCGTATGTCGGCGGGCTCGCGGTGCGCCTGCGCATCGACCGCGCTGAGATATTCGATGCGGGGCGCGGCGATCGCGACGCCCGCGAGTCGCGCCCGCAATTGCGCCGCGGCGCCCCGCATGAGCGAAGAATGCGCCGGCACACTCACCGGCAGCAGCACCGCGCGCTTGGCGCCACGGGCCTTGGCCGCCGCCATCGCGCGCGCCACGGCGGACGCCTGTCCGGCGATGACAATCTGTCCGGGCGCGTTGTAGTTCACGGCTTCGACAACCTCACCCTGCGCCGCCTCGTCACAGGCCGCTTCGGCCGCGGCATCGTCGAGGCCCAAAATTGCCGCCATCGCTCCGCCGCCCGGAGCCACTGCGGCTTGCATGTAACGGCCGCGGTCGCGCACCAGCGTCACGGTGGCGGCGAAATCCAGCGCGCCCGCGCACACCAGGGCCGTGAATTCCCCGAGGCTGTGCCCCGCGACCACGGCTGGCGTGGCGCCGCCCTGCCCGGTCCACAGCCTCCAGGTGGCGACGCCGGCAGCGAGCATTGCCGGCTGCGTGCACTCAGTCCGGTGCAACTGCTCGGCAGGTCCGGCCGACACCAGCTGCCACAGGTCGTACCCCAGGGCGGCCGAGGCCTGCGCGAACGTGCCCTGCACGATCGAATGCTGTGCCGCCAATTCCCCGAGCATGCCAACCGACTGCGAACCCTGACCCGGAAACACGCACGCGAGCGACATGTGGAAAACCTTTTGCAGCGATCCGTCAAAGGACAAAAGCGCCGCGGATTATAGCGGCTTGCGCGTCAGCGCCAATGCTGCCACGGCGAGCAGCCCACCGGCGACACCGTAAAGGTGAGCAACAGTGACCACCGGATACCCGGCGACCAACAGGCTCGCTCCGGCGCGCTGCTCGAGCGCCAGCTTGCCCGCCAGGATCGCCAGCATGATCCACCCCGCCCGCTGGCCGCGCACGGCCAGCGCCGCCGCGCCGGCCGCCCAGGCGCCGTGCAGCAGGCCGGATATGCCCAGGTACCATTGGACAGCGGGCGCGCCCCACCACAGGCCGGCGTCAATGGCGGCGGTGGCGCAGGCGCCGACCAGCAGCCAGGCGCCTGGACGCAGTTCACGGGCGTACAACGCCCACAGCAGCACCAGGCCGATGGCGTCGGGGATGAGATGGCGCGCGCCCAGATGCACCCAATGGCCGGTGAGGAGCCGCCACCATTCCCCGCGCAGGAGGGCGCCGCGCTCGTAGCGCAGCGCCTCGGCCCAGGGCTCGCCCCCGCAGGCGAGCGCGACCAGCAGCGCCAGGCCAGCCAGCAGGCAAAGGCCCATGCGGCCGTCGCCGTTGAACGACGCCAGCAGGGTACGGCGCGGCATCACGGCCGGCGGCGACAGTCATTTGTTATCATCAGTGGATCGCATGCTACCGCCTCAGGCGGCCTGGAAACACCATGAACTCACACCGCCCGGAGTCTGGCTTTACCCTGATCGAAATCATGGTCGTGGTGATCATCATCGGCCTGCTGGCCGCAGTGGTGGTGCCGCAGTTCCTGGGTCGTGTCGACGACGCGCGCGTGGCCAAGGCCAAGCAGGACATCCAGGCGATGCAGACCGCGCTCACCATGTACAAGCTCGACAACTACCTCTACCCGACGACGGAGCTGGGCCTGAAAGCCCTGGTCCAGAAGCCCGATGCGGCGCTGGCCCGCAACTGGCGGCCCGGCGGCTACCTGCAGCACCTCAACAAAGACCCGTGGAGCAATGACTACCAGTACGTGACTCCCGGGGCGCACGGCGGCGAATTCGATCTCTACTCGCTCGGCGCCGATGGCCAGCCCGGTGGCGAAGAATACCAGGCCGACATCGGCAGCTGGAACCTGGATCAGTAGTTGCGTTGCTGCGCGTCGTGCAGCGAGCGGCCTCTGCACTGATGAACCAACCGTACCGCACCCGGCCACGGCTCGCGGGTTTTACGCTGGTCGAGCTGCTGGTGGTGATCGTCATCATCGGCGTCGTGATCGGCGCAACGCTCCTCTCGCTCGGCGGCCGCGGGCGCGACAGCCAGCTCGAGCAGGAACGCGACCGGCTCGCGGCGCTCATCGAATACGTGCGTGAACGCGCCGCGCTGCAGACGCTCGAATACGGCTTGCGTTGCGAACAGGGCGGGTTCCGTTTCGTCCTGTATGACTCGCGCAAGGCGCAGTGGCTCGAGGACCCGCTGGACGAGGCGCTGCGCGTACGCACGCTGCCCGCCGGCCTCGACCTCGCGCTCAGCATCGAGGATCGCCCGATCGTGCTGCCGCGTCCTGCCGATCCCGGCAAGGGCGACGCGGTCCCCGACCTGACCCCACAGGTCATGCTGTTCTCAAGCGGTGAGCTCACGCGCTTCAGGCTGACGCTGAGCCGCAGCGCCGCGGGTCGCACCGCGGTCTTGACCGGTACGCCCGCGGGCAAGGTCGAAGTGGGCCCGATCGTGGAGCAGGCGACTTGAAGAGCGTGCGCGGGTTTACACTGGTCGAGGTGCTGGTGGCGCTGGTGATCGTCGCCCTGGGGATGGGCGCGGCGCTCAAGGCGCTGAGTTCCGCGGCCGACAGCACCGCGCGGCTACGCGAAAAGACCTTCGCGGAATGGGTGGGATTCAACCAGTTGTCGACGGAACGGCTCAAGGTCGCCCTGCCGGTCGCGGGCACCAAGCAAGGCGACCTCGATTTTGCCAGCCAGCGCTGGCACTGGGAGCAAACCGTCGCCGATATGGATGTGCCCGGACTCAAGCGCATCACCATACTGGTCCGGCATGCCGATGACTCCGGTACGCCGCGCGGCGCTGCCCAGGGCGTCGCGGCGGGCGTTGACTGGCTGGCTACCGTGGTTGGTTTCCGTGGCGATGCTCTGCAATCGCCCCTCAGCATACTCCAGGGCTTTGATGGCGCGGGCATTGCGCAGCCCGGCCAGGGCCCAGGCTTTGTTGCAGGTCCGGGCGTGACGCCCTGAAGAGGCCTATGCACTCCCGCCACTCTCCCGGCTTCACGTTGGTCGAACTGCTGGTCGCGGTGCTCATTACCGCTATCCTCTTTTCGATGGGCTACGGCGCCCTGTCGCAGGTGCTCACGGGCCGCAAGGTAGTCGAGGAGCACACGGCGCGGCTCGCCGCACTCCAGCAGACCTTCAGGGTCATCGAACAGGACATCGGGCTCATGCAACCGCGTCCGGTGCGCGAACCGCTTGGCAACGGTTATCTCAATCCGCTGGCGGCCGACCAGAACGCACTGAACAGCGGCAACACCGGCGCGCCCGGGAGCGTCGCTGCGCCATCGGGCATGGTGCAGCTGAGTTTCACGCGCGGCGGTTGGGCGAATCCGGCCGGTCTCCCGCGCAGCGAACTGCAGCGCGTCGGCTACCTGGTGCGCGATGGAAAACTGATCCGCCAACACGTGCCGATACTCGACGCCACGGCGGCAACGGCGTTCGAGGAGCGCGAACTCCTTGATCAGGTCGAGGTGCTGAGTTTCCGGTTCATGGACGAATCGCTGGCCTGGTACAACGTCTGGCCCACGCCAACCCTGCAACGCCAGCCGCCCGGCGCGTTGTTGCGCGCGCGGCCGGTGGCGGTTGAGGTCACGCTCAGGCTCAAGGACTATGGCCTCGTCACGCGGATCATCGAGGTCGCCGGATGAGCTCCCGGCAGCACGGCATCGCGATGCTGACCGCCATCATCCTGGTGGCGATCGCGGCGATCGTCGCCACGTCCATCGCCTGGCAGAGCCAGCTCGCGGCGCGGCGCGGCATCGCCGTGTTCACCGTGACGCAGAGCCTGGCGCTCGCCGAAGGCGCCGAGGCCCTGGCCGCCTACGCGCTGCGGAGCCACCAGCAGAACAATCCGCAGCTCACCGCTCCCAACCAGGATTGGGCGAAACCCTATGGACCGGTGGAGATGGACGCCGGCGCAACGCTGGAAGCCTCACTCGAGGACCAGGCGGGCAAATTCAATCTCAACAGCGTCGTGATGCCGGCCCCGGGCGGCGGCCCGCAATCGCCGGCCGGCGCCCTGCCCGGCGTAAGCAGCACGCCGCTGGCCGAGGATCGCAATGCGGTCGCCCAGTTCGAAGCGCTGCTGGCAGGGCTCGGCATCGACACCGCCTACGCCGCACGTCTGGTCGACTGGATCGACACCGATGATCAGCCCACGTTTCCTGGCGGCGCCGAAGACAGTTTCTACCTGTCGCAGCAACCACCGCACCGCGTGCCCAATCTCACGCTGACCAGCATCTCGGAATTGCTGTCCATGGGGATGGATCGCGCCAGCTACGAAAAACTGAGGCCGTTCGTCACCGCGCTACCGCCTGCTACCAAGCTCAATATCTGCACCGCGCCCGGTGAAGTGCTGGACGCGATTTCCGGACAGCGCAGCTACGGACTGGACTCGAAGCAGCTCGCCCAGCAGCGGCAGCAGTTCAACTGCTACCCGGACCGGGCGGCGTTTCTTGCCGGCGTCTCCTCCGAATGGAAGAGCTACGTGCCAAACCACGTCGACACCCGCTCGTCCTATTTCCGGCTGCGCACCTGGATCACTATTGGCACCACGCGCTTCACCTTGTACAGTCTGATCAAGCAGGATCAGAATCAGATTCGCCCGATCCTCAGAACTTTCGGCACGGAATAACCATGGCGGAATGGCTCATATTACGCATGCCGCGCGTCGCTGATGCCGCGGCCGTCTGGCTGGTCGCGGACCACGCAGGCCGCCCACTCGCGCCTGTGCAGGACGGTACGCTTGGGGCGGCGGGCGCCGCCGCCAGGGGACGACAGGTCGCCGTACTGGTCCACGCCGCCGAGGTGCTGTGCCTTGAGGTCGAATTGCCCGCGCGCGCCGCTGCGCGCGCCGCGCAGCTGGTGCCGTTTGCGCTCGAAGAGCAGCTCGCCGGCGACATCGAAACCCAACACTTCGCGATCGGCGCGGCCGCCACTGCCGGCAAGACCGCAGTCGCGGTCGTGGCGCGCCCACTGCTCGATGGCTGGCTGGCGCAGTTCGCTGCGGCCGGTATCAGGCCCGATCTGCTGTGCAGCGAAGCCGCGCTCATGCCGCGCATGCCCGGTCACACGGTGGCCCTGCTGGAAGACGACACGCTGCTGCTCACCGCCGGTGAATACGAGCCGGCGCTGGTCCTGTCGGCGCCCGAGGGTGGCTTTGCAGCCGCCATCGCCAGCAGCGCGGCTGCGGCCGGGAGCGATCTATTGCTGCATGCCAATGCAGCCGACTGGCAGCGCCGCTGTGCCGAAGTCGAAGCGGCGCGCCCGCTGCTTGCGAGCCTCAAAGTGCAGCTGTTGGGCTCCGGATCGCTC
>JAYTXT010000303.1:0-3245 GCA_043742765.1 Gammaproteobacteria bacterium
CGGTGCCGCCGCAGCGACCGGCGCTGGAAATTTCTCGAAGATCGCCGCGACCACGGCCTTTATGCGCTGCTCGGCATCCGCACCCCGGAGCCCGGTGACGTCGGCGTCGACATGGGCGTGCCACAGGGCCTGGTGGGAACGGGCATCGTACAGATTGACGGTCACCCGGCCCTCCCGATAGTCGTACGGCGCCTGCCAGGCAACCGAGCCGCCGAGTCCGTGATGGCCCCAACCGCCCCAGCCCATGCCCAATCCCCAGCTGAACCGAGGCGTAGTGGGGTCTGGGGCCAGGCGCGAGCCTATCGCGTAGCCGACCAGGCAGTCGGCGCCGGCAACGTCAGCGGCCACCGTCAGGCCGCGCGCCGCAAGACTGCCCGCGATGGCCTCGCGCAGGCGCTTTTCGTTCAGGGGATTGCCGAACGCGGAGGCGGCTTCGAACCCGGTATCCGAGGCTTCGGCGAAGGCGTAATTGTGGCAGGTGGCCAGGGAAACCCTGGGATCGGAGTCGGTTTGCGCCTGCAGCGCACAACCGGATAGCAGGACCAGCACCGCACCTGCGGCCAAGCCCGAAACACTGTTGCGCATTGACATGAATCCCTCCACGCGGGTCGCACCCGCGCCGCGAACCGGAACACCACTCTAGTATAAGAGCACGCCCGGGCAGGGAAAGTTCTATGTCGGCCTGCACCGCTGCTAGGCGTGCATCCTGACGATCAGCGCCAGGGCGCCAACCACAACGATCGAGCCGATGACCACGAAGCGCATGAAGGTGTCTTTGGTTTCCATAGGGATCCAGCATGCCGGGTCGCAGGCAGCGGATTCCTTGAAGGTGCTCACGTTAATCGTGTTCGCCACGGCAAATGACGGCCGGCCTCGGGGTTATGAAAAGACCGCGGCTGATTATGCCCGCTGCTTGCCCTGAAACAGCACCAGCGCCACGCCGACCAGGATCAGCACCACGGCCAGCACCACGTTCGCAGTGATCTTCTCGCCCAGGAACAGTGCGCCGAGAAACAGCGCGACCAGCGGATTGACCAGCGCGTAAGTGGTCGCTTTCTGCGCCGACACCTGCGTCAGGAGCCACAGGAAACAGCTCAGCGCGACGATGGTGCCAAACACGCTCAAATAGGCCAGCGCGATCCATGAGCCCATCTGCACCTGCGCCAGGTGCAGGCGCTGCCAATCGCCGTGCACCAGCGCCATCAGCGACAGCAGCACCGCGCCCACCAGCATCTGCACGCAGGTGCCCGCGCCGACCTGCGCCGCGGTCACGACCCCGCGCGACACCAGCGTGCCGCTGCTCCAGCACACAACGGCGGCGAGCAGTGCGACTACGTAGGGTGCCCGTACCGCGCCCGCCGAGGTATGCATGTGCGCCACAATCAGGGCCACGCCACCGAGGCCCACGAGGACGCCGATCAACGAGCGCGTATCGGGCGCGCGGCGCGCAAAGAACAGCCAGTTGAGCACCAGCACGAACACCGGCACCGAGGAAATCAGCAACGCGGCGATGCCTGAGGGCACGCCCTGTTGCGCCCACACCGCAAAACCGTTGCCACCGGCAACCAGCAACACGCCCGCCACAATCAGGCGCCGCAGCGGCAGTCCGCGAAACGCCTGCCGCCTGAACAACAGCAGCCAGATCAACAGCAGGCCGCCGCCGGAAATGTAGCGCATCGCCGAAGCGGCGAACGGCGGGATCGAGCGCAGCACGATCACGACCGCCAGGTAGGTCGTGCCCCAGATGAGGTAGATCGCGGCGAGCGCCAGCGTCACGCCGGCGCGATTTGTGGGCCCCTCTGTCATGCGCCAGCGTTCAGCGCGCCAGCCACAGGCTCAATGCCAGCGCGCCGGCCACGCACAGCGCGCCGGCTGCCAGCACCAGGACCGCCGCCGCCGCGCAATCCTTGACGATGCGGATCTGCGCATGCAGCTGCGGATGCAGGTGGTCGGCGAGCCGCTCGATGGCCGTATTGAATAGTTCGGCGGCGATCACACCGCTCGAGGCCAGCAGCACCAGCGCCCACCACACCGGCACCGGCCGCAAGTACACCAGCAGCGCGAGTGTCGCTGCCAGGGCCAGCAGCTGCAAGCGCAGGTTCCGCTCCGCGCCCACGGCGTGACGCAGCCCGGCGAAGGCATGGCGTACGCGCGCCGTAAACGGCTGGTTCTTAAGATCGCTCATGCTCTCCTCTGCGCAATGCCATAGGCTTGAAGTGCGCGCCAATAGTAGCATCGGCCGCAGTCGCCACCGATCGCAAGGACCAACCATGAAGTTTCGCTGCAGCGCCCTGTTGCTCGCCCTGTCCATCACCTGGCTGGGTGCGTCGCCGGCGCAGGCCGGCGGTGGCCTGCTGGGACTTGACCACCTGGTGACGAAAGACGATCACGGCATCTGGGCGCGGCGGAACCAGCTCTTGCTATTCGACGCGCTGCTGGTCGGCGAAACCGCAGCGGCGCTCTGGGAAGGCGGCGATTCCCGCTGGGGACGCACGCTGTGGAAATCGATCGATGCGACGGTCGCCAGCGGCGTGGCGGCCGAGGGCATGAAGCTCGCCTTTTCACGCCAGCGACCCAATGAGAGCAGCGATCCGGACCAATGGTTCCAGGGCAGCGGCCACGCCAGCTTTCCGAGCGGCGAAGTCACCATCGTCAGCGCCATTGTCACACCCCTGGTGCTCGAATACCGCCACGACCATCCGGCGATCTATGCGCTGGAACTGCTGCCGCTGTACGACGCCATCGCCCGCGTCAAGGTGCACGGCCACTGGCAATCCGACGTGCTGGCCGGCTACGCGCTCGGCACCGCCGCCGGGTATTTCATGGCGCGGCGCACGCGCACGCCGCTGGTGCTCAGCGTCATGCCGCACGGCATCTACGCAGGGCTGAAGAAAAGCTTCTGAGCGTGGCTAGCTGCGGCAGGCGCTCATCAGCAGCGTGACCGCGCTTTCAATGCCGGTCTGGTCGGCGGCAGCGAAACGCCCCGGCAGCGGGCTGTCCAGGTCGAACACGCCGATGAGCGTGTCGCCCTTGATGAGCGGCACGACCAGTTCCGAGCGCGAGGCCGGATCGCAGGCAATATGGCCGGCGAAGGCATGCACGTCGGGCACGAGTAAGCTGGCGCGCCGCGCCGCCGCGGTGCCGCACACGCCGCTCCCCATCGCAATGCGCACACAGGCCGGGCGACCCTGGAAGGGCCCGAGCACCAGTTCATCGCCGCGCAGAAAATAGCATCCAGCCCAGTT
>JAYTXT010000304.1:0-3193 GCA_043742765.1 Gammaproteobacteria bacterium
TGGTGTCCGCCGTGCCAGCAGCTCAAGTCCACCGTGTTTTCGCGTCCGGATTTCATCGTCAAGAGCCGTCTGTTCGTCCCGGTCTACCTTGATGGCGACGACGCCGGTGCGCAGAAGTGGGGCGAGGAATTTCGCGTGGCCGGTTATCCGACCGTGGTCGTGCTGGATGCCGACCGCCATGAACTCATGCGCATTGCCGGGGGCATGGATCTTTCGGCCTACGCCGCCGTACTCGACAATGCGCTGGCGGATGTGCAGCCCGCGCAGGCCCTGCTCGACCAGGCCTCGGCCGGGCGCCCGCTCAGCATCGGCCAGTGCCGCCGGCTTGCGTTCAACAGCTGGGAGCTGGAAGGTGGCGCAGCTGCGGCGGCGAACGCCGATCTCGCCCTGCACCTGGATGCGGCCTCCGAATACTGCCCCGCCGACGCGCGCATCGAGCGCGCGCGACTGCGCATCTTTGCCGCCAATTTTGCAACGCGCGCCGAAGCCGACGCGCTGCAGAGTGGACAGGCGCCGAGCGCCGCGCTGCGCGCGCGCGTCCACACGGTTGATGAGGTGCTGGCGAACGAAGGCACCGCCATCGCTGTGGCCGATGCACTCCAGTACCTCGATGAGAATTTCTTTCGCGTCGTGAAAGCGCGCGGTGATGCCGCCACGCCCTGGCTCGCCCGCTACAGCAGAATAATGGATACCGTCGCCGCGCTTCCCGATTACGCGGAGGCTGACCAGCTTGGCGCCGTCGGTTCGAAGCTCGAGGCGATCAAGGCGATCAACGGCGCCATTCCGGCCGGCGTGGCGCGCGCAGCGAGCGCCCGCGTGGCCTCGGTGCTCGCCGATCGTCAGATACCTTATGTGCGCTCTGGCATCGTCAACGCGGCGCTGCCGATCTACGACCTGCTCGGGCAGAACGAGCAGGCCTACAAGGTGGTGCAGGGCGAGCTGGTTCGGACCGCGACCCCGTACTACTACAAGGCGGACCTTGGCGATCTCGCCGAAAGCCTGGGACGCAAGAGTGAAGCGTTAAAATGGTACGCGCAGGGTTTCGCGGAAGCGCAGGGCCCGGCGACGCGCTTCCAGTGGGGAGCGATCTACGCCTCCAGCCTGCTGCGGCTCCAGCCGGACGACACGGCGAAGATCAGCAGCGTTACCGGGCAGGTGCTCGGCGAACTCGAAGGGCCCGACCGCATTTACCGGCGCGCGCGCATGCGGCTCGAGCGCCTCGACCTGGCGCTGCGCAAGTGGAACACCGAGACCAAGGGCGTGCACCACGAAATCCTGGTCGGCCTGCGCGCGCGCATGCAGCAGATCTGCGGCAAGATTCCGCAGGCGGAGCCGGCGCATGCAAGCTGTGACGCCTTCCTGGCGAGCGCCTGACCGCGGCTGGCGCAGCCCTGCTAGACTGCGCCGGTCTGCCGCGACGGGCCTGTAGCACAATGGTTAGTGCAGGGGACTCATAATCCCTTGGTTGTAGGTTCGAGTCCTACCGGGCCCACCACTCACTGGTTGCAGGACATTCCAGGCAGTGTCAGGCGCCGCGCTGCCGCGCGGTCGTGGCACTGCTGCGCTCGAACACCGGCACTCGGAGCGACGGATCTGCACAACCGGATTCGACTACCTAGCGCGCTGGCTTACCACCCGCCGGCGTTGTGGTGTCAGCGCCGCCGACGCGCGGGCGAGTCCGACTGCCGGCGCCGCCGGGTTCTGCGCGCTTCGATATCCTGATCCGGGTTGGCCGGATTTGCCGGCACGCTCGCAGCTCTCTCAGCCGCTTTGCGGCGCGCGTACGTGGACGGGCTTTCGTTGGTGTAGTGGCGGTAGGCACGCGCGAAATATGAGGAGTCCTGATAGCCGGCCAGCAGGCCTACTGCTGTCACTGAATTTCCGCCGCGGTCCGCGCCGAGCAGGCGACGCGCCGATGCAATCCGCACGCGCGTCAGGTAGTCGCGGAAAGTGTGACCGAAGCGGCGCTTGAACAGCCGGCTGAACTGGAACCGGCTCAGCTTGAACTCACGCGCCAGGTCCGCTGCCCGCAGGCGGTTCGCGTAGTTGTGGCGCAAGGCTTCGGCTACCCGCTCCATCACGTCGTCGTCGGCTGGTTTTCCGGCGAGGTCGGCCGGCAACAGTGAGCCCGGATTTTCCGGTTGCCGGGCCGACGTGCCACGTTGGCTCAGCACCTTGGCGATCTGGCTCAGGTTGCTGCTGAATTCGCGTAACGTGACCGGCTTGGAGAAATAATTCCAGACGCGCGTCCTAAACGCCCAGACGGCAAGTTGCTCGCTGTGTTCTTCCGTGAGCATCAGGATGGGCACGGCGGGGTAGCGGCGCTTCACCGCGCGCAGCAGCGCCAGATCAGCCCTGGCTGGGCGGGCGAAGTCGAAAACAACCGCGTCGGCCAGATGTCTGCCGAGCGCCAACAGTGCGTCAGGGGCGCCGGCCTTGCGGACACGCCAGTTGCACGATGCGACCTCAAGCAATTTCGTGGCCGGATTGCCCTCAGCGCAGTTGACCCAGAGTAATGACAACTCGGACTTTGGCATTGACCGATGCGTTCCTGGTGAGTAAGCCGCGCGGTTCCGTAGTTCTGGAAATCCGGTCTGCGTCGCAGGCCGACGCAGATTGGCCGCGGAAATTACGCAATGTTCGGTCGATCTTCGTATAAGCCAGAAACTTCGTCAATTTGGCGCCATCATAATGAGATGCAGTCGTATGCGTACCTCGCTCTGCGGCGTCGCCGGCCAATACGCGCGTAGTGGTGCAATTACCCTGCGACCGGACCCCCCCGGACCCCCCCCCGGAGTGCAGGGTACCGCCAGCTCTGAGCGTGTTCATCAAGCAGCGCAGCCCAAACATAATGCAGGGCCGGCCATGCAAGTATGCGCTCAGGCAAAAATCGCGGCCTGCCAGGCGATGCATCGAGGCCGCTGCATTCAGTCCGTGTAGATCGCTGTTGCGGACTTAGTCCACAGTTTTGAATACTCCCATTCCGAGCCGCACAAAAGTGCTGGCAGTACGCACAAATCTGCTGTTCAACCGCTGCACTCAGACCTAGCATTCTCGTCGTCCAGTGTTAACACTAATCTTAGAGCATGAGGAAACAGACATGAAGACTGCAATTTTGAAGTTCCTGCGAGATGAAACAGGCCTGACGATGGTTGAGTACGCGATCGCCGGGGCGCTCGTGGCCGGCGGCGCG
>JAYTXT010000305.1:0-8916 GCA_043742765.1 Gammaproteobacteria bacterium
CCTCGCGGCCATTGCGATAGCGTTTGGCGACGGCGTCAAAAGTAATCATGCGCGCGCCCCGGCGCTTTGCGCGGCCGGCAGCCGCTGGACCGCTTCGCTCCCGTCGACCAGCGCGGCGGCGAAGGCGGCGGCGTCGAAGCTGCCGAAATCCTCGGCTTGTTCACCGAGTCCGATGAAGCGGATCGGCAGCGCCAGCTTGCGCGCGATCGCAACGACGATGCCGCCACGCGCGGTGCCGTCGAGTTTGGTGATCACCAGTCCGGTGACGCCGATCGCAGCGTTGAATTGTTCGGCTTGCGCGAGCGCGTTCTGGCCCTGGTTGGCGTCGAGCACCAGCAGCACCTCGTGCGGCGCGGTGGCGTCGACGCGGCCGATCGCGCGTTTGATTTTTTTCAGTTCCTCCATCAGGTGCGACTGGCTGTGCAAGCGCCCGGCGGTGTCGGCCAGCAGCACCTCGACGCCGCGCGCGCGCGCCGACTGCATGGCGTCGAAAATCACCGCGCCCGGATCGGCGCCCGGCTGCTGTGCGACCAGCAGCGAGCCGCTCCGTTCGGCCCACACGCCGAGCTGCTCGATGGCGGCCGCGCGGAACGTGTCACCGGCCGCGAGCATCACCTTGAACCCCTGCGCGTGCAGGTGCCCGGCGAGCTTGCCGATGGTCGTGGTCTTGCCTGAGCCGTTGACGCCGACGATCAGCACCACGAACGGTTGCGCACCGCGCTCGATGCGCAGTGGCACTTCGCAGGGCCGCAGCAGTTCGGTGAGCCGTTGACGGAGCGCTGCCAGGAGGGATTGCGCATCCGCGAGTTCATGGCGTGCGACGCGGCCGCGCAGATTCTCGAGGATCTCGCTGGTGGCGGCCACGCCGACGTCGGCGCCGATCAGCCGGGTCTCCAGCTCCTCGAGCAGTCCCGCATCGATCTGCCGTCCCCGCACCAGGCCGTGGATCTCACGGGCAAGCGAGGCGCCACCGCGGTTGAGCCGTATGCGCAGGCGTCCGAAAAAGCCTTGCGGGGCTTCGGCTGGCGTGGCTGCGTGCTGGCGTTCATCGGGCATGGGTGGATTCTCTCATATGCGGTAGGCTTCGCCGCCATGAGCCGCGCTTCCCCTCCAGCCCCCGCTCCAGCCCTCGACAGCCATGCGCGCGGCGCGCAGGCTCGGCGCCTGCGCATCATCGCCGGCCGCTGGCGCGGGCGGCGTTGGCAGTTTCCGGCGGGCGATATCCGCCCCACCAGCGATCGAGTGCGGGAGACCCTGTTCAACTGGCTGCAGGGGAAAACGGCCGGCCGCCGTTGCCTCGATCTATATGCCGGCTCCGGAGCGCTGGGCCTTGAGGCGCTGTCGCGCGGCGCCGCGCACTGCGTGTTTGTCGATCATGATGCGCAGGTGATCGGCAGGCTCGGCGACGTGCTGCGTGCGTGGAGCGTCGAATCCGACGCCGTGCAGCTCGAGCGCGCCAACGCGGTGCAATACCTGGCGCGCGCGGCGCAGCCCTTCGACCTGGCGTTTCTCGACCCACCATTTACGGGCGACGAGCTTGCCCACAGCAGCGCCCGGCTGGAGGCCCGAGGTTGGCTGGCGAGCGGCGCTCTCGTATACCTGGAACACCCGCGCAGCGTCCCGTTGCCCGCGCTCCCCGCGACCTGGAAACCCTTGCGTTCGGGCACCGCCGGCGCGGTCGGGTATGATCTGTACCAGCGCAATTAAGGAGCGATCGTGTCCCCATTTCGCAAAGCCGTCTATCCTGGCACCTTCGACCCCATCACGCGGGGCCACGAAGATCTGGTGCGCCGCGCCGCCGGCATCTTCGACAGCGTGCTGGTCGCGATCGCGGCGAACCCGGGCAAGGCGCCAATGTTCGATATCGACGAACGCGTGGCGCTGGCGCGCGGCGTGCTCGCCGACATCGGCAATGTGAAAGTCGTTGGCTACAGCGGCCTGACCGTGGAGTTCGCGCGCACCCAGGGAATCGGCGTGATCGTCCGCGGCCTGCGCGCGGTGTCCGATTTCGAATTCGAATTCCAGCTCGCGAACATGGGCCGGCACATCGCGCCGGGAGTGGAAACCGTGTTCCTGACGCCCAAGGAACATTTCACCTTCATCTCCTCGACGCTGGTGCGCGAAATCGCCACGCTGGGCGGCAATGTTGGCGAATTCGTGCACCCGCTGGTCGAAGCCGCGTTCCGTAGCAAAGTGACCAAGTGATCCTTGCTGCCGCACGCACGCTGATCGCCGCCTGCGCCGTGCTTGGGCTGGCAGTCTCCGGCGCACGCGCTGCGCCGGTGGTCGCGGCCGCCCGGCCCGGCACGCCGGACCATGCCGCGGTCGCGAGCGCGCACCCGCTGGCGACGGCGGCGGGCCTGGAAGTACTGCGCGCGGGCGGCAACGCTTTCGACGCCGCGGTAGCGGTCAGCGCCGCGCTCGCGGTAGTCGAGCCAACCGGGTCCGGCCTGACGGGCGGCGGCATCTATCTGCTGCACCGACAGAGCGATGGCTTCGAGACCGCCATCGACGCGCGCGAATTCGCGCCCGGCGCGGCTACGCGCGACATGTTCCTCGACGCCCAGGGTAACCCCGTGCCGGACCTGTCCACCGGAAGTGCACTGGCCGCGGGCATACCGGGCGAGCCCGCGGGCATGGCCCTGCTCGCCGCGCGCTACGGGAAGCTCCCCGTCGCACAAAGCCTGGCGCCGGCGATCCGTCTGGCGCGCAACGGGTTTCCGTTGTCGGTGCATCTGCACGACTCGCTCCAGTCGCACCTCGAGCAGTTCAAGACGGAGCCCGATGTCGCCCGCAACTTCCTGCGCAATGGGGCTGTGCCGCCAGTGGGTACGCTGGTTTACCAGCCCGAACTCGCCGCGACCCTTGAATTCCTGGCTCGGCACGGGCTCGATGCGTTCTACAAGGGCGAGCTCGCCGCGAAGCTGGTCGCCGGCGTGCGCGCGCAGGGCGGCATCTGGACCGAAGCGGATCTGGCGGCTTACCGCGTTGTCGAACGCACGCCCGTGATCGGGCAGTATCGCGGTGCGCGCGTGGTTTCGGCGCCGCCACCCAGCTCCGGCGGTGTCGGCCTCATTGAGGCGCTCAACCTGCTCGCGCAGTTCGACCTGCCGCATGCCACGCCCGTGGAACGCAAGCACCTGGTGATCGAGGCCATGCGCCGCGCGCACCGCGATCGTGCCGTGTTCCTGGGCGATCCGGATTTCGTCGCCATGCCGGTGCAACGCCTGACCAGCGTCGACTATGCCGCCGGGCTCGCCGCTTCGATCAGGACCGATCGCGCCACGCCGAGCAGCGCGCTGCCCGGAATCGGCGCGGGCGCCAGCGCCGGCCCGCAGACCACGCATTTTTCGGTGCTCGACCGCGACGGCAATCGCGTCGCCGGGACCATCACGCTTAATTTCGGTTTCGGCAGCGCTCGCATGATCGCGGGCACCGGGCTGTTCCTCAATAACGAGATGGATGATTTCTCGATCAAGCCGGGCGTGCCCAATGGCTACGGCCTGGTTGGCGGCGAGGCCAACGCGATTGCGCCCTACAAGCGCATGCTCTCCTCGGTCACGCCCACCTTCGTCGAGTCCGGCGATCGCGTGATGATCGGCGGGTCGCCCGGCGGGAGTCTGATTATCGGCATGGTGCTGCTGGCAACGCTCGATTTTGTCGACGGCCATTCGGCCAGCGAAATTGTCGCTGCGCCACGCTACCACCATCAGTACCTGCCCGACGTGGTCCGTTACGAGGCTGGCGCCTTTACCGACCAGGAACTCAAGACGCTGGCTGCGCAGGGCGACACGCTGCAGCCCTCGTCCCGCCGCTGGGGGAATTTCCAGGCCGTGATCTGGAATCGCGCCACCGGCAAGGTGGAGGCTGCTGCCGACCCGCGCGTCGAGGGCGCCGGGGTCGTTGAATAGGTGATCGAAGAGGTGTCGGTGCTTGTGAGCAGCTTGCCGCCGACGCGTATGAGGGATGGAATCAGCCGCGGCGTGCGGCGGCTTTGCGCTGCGTCGCGCGTGCGCGCCGCGCCGCTCGATTGCGCGACACGGTGGCTGCCGACTGCGCGCGCGTCTTCTTCAACGCCACTTTCGGCGCGCGCCCCGCGCGCGGCAGTTTCTTCTCGCGCGCCAGGTCGACCGCGCGCCACAGGTACCACGCCGCGAGCGAGCGGTGCGGCGCCCAGCGTGCGCCGAATTCCGCGAGCGCGCGCGGCCGCGGCATGCCCTTGAGTCCGTAGGCCAGGCGGAACCCGTTGCAGACCCCGAAATCGTCGACCGGCAGGATGTCGGGTCGGCCGAGCTGGAACATCAGCATCATCTCGACGGTCCAGCGGCCGATGCCGCGCACCTGCGTGATGCGCTCGACGATGGCGTCGTTGTCCAGCATGTGCAGTTCGGCCACCGTGGGCACGACGCCGCTGATCACCTTTTCAGCCAGGTCGCGCAGCGCGCGAATTTTCGCGAAGGAAAATCCGGTGGCGCGCAACGCCGCGTCGCTGGTTTCGGCGAGCGCCGCGGGTTCCGGGAACTCCGCCGGCGCATACAGCGCGGTGAAGCGCGCGAGTATCCGTTTGGCCACGGCGCCGTTGAGCTGCTGGTGGGCGATCGCGCTCGCGAGCGCTTCGAAAGGTGGTTGTTCGCGCTGCGGTTCCACGGTGCAGGGCCCAGCCACGGCGATGAGCCGCGCCATCACCGGGTCGAGCCCGGCGAGTGCGCGTTCGCGCTTGCGCTGTGTGCGACGGTCTACTGCTGGCATTGCGGGCAATAATAAGTCGAGCGCTGGCCCTGAGTAATCTGCCGGATCGGCGTGCGGCAGCGGCGACAGGGGATTCCGGCGCGCTCATAGACGTACAGCTTCTGCCGGAAATGGCCCGGATCGCCGTCCGCGCCGACGTAGTCGCGCAGCGTCGTGCCGCCGGCACGGATCGCCGCGCTCAACACGCGGCGGATCGAGGCTGCCAGGCGCTGGCATTCCGCGCGCGTCAGCGAGCGGGCCGCGCGCCGTGGTCGGATGTGGGCGCAGAACAGCGCCTCGCTGGCGTAGATGTTGCCGACGCCGGTAATCAACCGCCCGTTCAGGAGCAGCGGCTTGATCGCCACGCGCCGCCGGCGCGTGATCCGATGCAGATAAGCGCCGTCAAATCCCGGTTCGAGCGGTTCGGGTGCGAGATCGCGCAGCAGCGGATGCTGCGCCGGATCGTCCTTGGTGTAGAGACAACTCCCGAATCGCCGCGGGTCGTTCAGCCGGAGTGAGTGGCCTGAATCGAGCTGCAACTCGAGGTGATCGTGCTTGCGGAGCGCTGTCTCCTGCGGCAGCACGCGCAGGTTGCCCGACATGCCAAGATGCAGGATCACCGTGCCGTGCGTGAGCCGCAACAGCAGGTATTTCGCGCGGCGTTCGACCGCACGCACACGCTGGCCGCGCAGCGTCTGGTTCAGGCCGGGGGTCACGGGCCAGCGCAGGCGCGCGTCATGCACCCGCACGGCGCGGATGCGCCGGCCGTGCAGGTGCGGTTCGATGCCGCGGCGCGTGGTCTCGACTTCAGGCAGTTCGGGCAACCTGACCTCGCTGGTGGTTCTGGAAACGAAAAACCCGCCAGGTGGCGGGCTTCTCCGATCAGGCGCGCGGGCCGCTGGGCCGAAGCTTACTTGATCTTGGTTTCTTTGTAGCCGACATGCTTGCGCACGACCGGATCAAACTTGCGTACTTCCATCTTCTCGGGGTGTAGGCGCTTGTTTTTCATCGCCACGTAGAAATGGCCGGTGCCGGCCGAGGACAGGAGTTTCACTTTTTCGCGCATGGTGCTGGGCTCTTAAATAGGTATGGGCGCGGGCGTCAGATGCGCTCGCCGCGGGCACGCAGATCGGCGACGATCGCGTCGATGCCGAGCTTGTCGATGGTGCGCAGGCCATTGCCGGAGATGCGCAGGCTGATCCAGCGCCTTTCGGTTTCCAGCCAGAAGCGCTGCTGGTGCAGGTTCGGCAGGAACCGGCGGCGCGTGCGATTGTTGGCGTGCGAGACATTATTGCCGACAACCGGCTTCTTACCTGTAACCTGGCAGACGCGGGACATTGCACTAATCCTTATTAATCAATAACTTGATCTAAAGCCCCGCCCGTCAGGCGATGAGCGAAGGGCGGGCTTTATACCAGCCTGGCCGCTTCGGAGCAACTTCCCGAAGACTGCCCTCTAGAGCAGCCCACGCTCCGCAAACGACAGGCAGCCGCTGTCGCCGACGATGCAGTGGTCGAGCACGCGGATATCGACCAGCGCCAGGGCCTCGCGCAGGCGGCGCGTGATCAGCTCGTCCGCCTGGCTGGGCTCGGCGATGCCCGAAGGGTGGTTGTGCGCCAGGATGACCGCAGCGGCATTGCGGCGCAGGGCCTGCTTGACGACCTCGCGGGGATGGACGCTGGCGCCGTCGATGGTGCCGCGGAACAGCTCGTCAAAGGCGATCAGGCGGTGGCGGTTATCGAGGTGCAAACAGCAGAACAGCTCGTGCGGCTGGTCGCGGAGCCGCGCGACGAGGAAGCGGTGCGTGGCGGCCGGGGAATCGAGCAGCGGGCCGCTGCGCAGGGCTTCGGCATAGTGGCGGCGGGTCAGTTCCAGCGCCGCCTGCAGCCGGCAATAACCCGCTACGCCCAGCCCCGGGGTGGCCAGGAGCGCCGCGCGGTCGGCGCTCAGCAGTTCGCGGAGCGAGTGATGAGCGGCGAGCAGCCCCCGGGCGAGGTCAACCACGTTGCTGCCGCGCAGCCCCGAACTGCCGAGCAGCAAAGCCAGCAATTCCGCGTCGGAAAGCTGCTGGGGCCCGGCGGCCAACAGTCGCTCGCGCGGCCGTTCCTGGGCGGGCCACTGCCGCAGATTCATGTGATGTGGGTCACGGCCGCTCCTGGACTGGCTGCGGCCCATTCTCGATTGATATGGCACTAGCGTGCGATGGACATATCGGGTGGGCATGGCATGAAACAGTGGCGCTGTCCGATAATGTGCCATGCGTGGCAAACACCTCCTGCTGGGCGTAACCGGCGGCATCGCCGCCTACAAGAGCGCCGAACTCGTGCGCCGGTTGGTCGAGCGCGGTGCCCTGGTGCAGGTGGTCATGACTGCCTCGGCGCGCGAATTCATCGGTGCCACCACGCTTCAGGCCCTGTCGGGTCGCCCGGTGCGCGACAGTCTCTGGGACGCGGCAGCAGAAGCCGCGATGGGCCATATCGAGTTGGCGCGCTGGGCCGATCTGGTGCTGGTCGCGCCAGCCACGGCGGATTTTCTGGCGCGGCTCGCCGGCGGCCGTGCCGATGATTTGCTCAACACGCTGTGCCTGGCGACCACGGCCCCCGTGCTTGTGGCCCCGGCGATGAATCAGCAAATGTGGGCGCACGCGGCGACGCGCGCCAATGTGGCCACGATTACGCAACGCGGCGTGCGCTTGCTGGGCCCCGCGGTCGGCGAGCAGGCCTGTGGTGAACACGGACCCGGACGCATGCTCGAACCCACCGAGATTGCTGATCTGGTGGAACCGCTGCTCATCGGCCCCGGGCCGTTCAGCGGCAAACGCGTGCTGGTCACCGCCGGGCCGACGCGTGAATGTCTCGATCCGGTGCGTTTCATCAGCAACCGGAGCTCGGGCAAGATGGGTTACGCCGTGGCGCAGGCAATGCGCGCCGCGGGTGCCGAGGTGGTGCTGGTCAGCGGTCCGGTGTCGCTCCCGGTGCCGGCGGGTGTGCGCTGCGTGTGCGTCGAGAGCGCGGCGCAGATGTACGCTGCCGTGCAAAAGGAATTGCCGGGCACGCACGTGCTGGTCGCCACCGCCGCGGTGGCCGACTACCGCCCGGTGACGGTGGCGGAGCGCAAGATCAAAAAGACCGCCGAGCAGCTCACGCTCGAGATGACGCGTACCACGGATATCCTGGCCACGGTGGCGGCCGGCGCCAACCGGCCGTTCGTCGTCGGCTTCGCGGCCGAGACCGACTCGGTCGAACAGCACGCTCGCGAAAAACTGCTGCGCAAGAATCTCGACATGATCGCCGCCAATGAAGTCGGTTCTACCAAGGCGTTTGATTGCGAGGACAACGCGCTGCTGGTGTTGTGGCGCGGCGGCGGGCGCGCCGAACTGGCACGTGCGCCCAAGCGCGAGCTGGCCACCGCGCTGGTGGCGCTGATCGCCGCGCAGTGCAATGCGCAATCGCGCTCAGAGGCCTGCTAGATCTTGACGGAAAACCAGCGACGCCCCTTGCAGGTGCGGATTCTCGATGCGCGCATCGGCGGCGAGTTTCCGTTGCCCACCTATGCTACCGAAGGGTCGGCGGGCCTCGATCTGCGCGCCTGCATCGCCGCACCACTTGTGCTCGAACCCGGGCGCGCCGAGTTGATTTCGACGGGACTGTCGATCCACGTGGCCGATCCGGGCCTCGCTGCGGTGATCCTGCCGCGCTCCGGGCTTGGCCACAAGCACGGCCTGGTGCTGGGAAATCTGGTCGGACTGATCGATTCCGACTACCAGGGGCCGCTGCTGGTCTCCTGCTGGAACCGCGGCTTGGCCGCTTATACCGTGCAGCCGGGCGAGCGCATCGCGCAGCTGGTGATCGTGCCGGTGGTGCAGGTCGAGCTGCAGGTCGTTGAGAACTTTACCGCCAGCGACCGGGGCAGCGGCGGCTTCGGCCACACGGGCCGCGCCTGACACCGCTAGCCTAGCCCTGCGTCGGGTTCGCGGTCAGCTCGCGGTAGCGCGCGATGTCGGTTTCGAACTGCACCCGCACCGCCGCCTCTTCCTGCTTGCGACGATCCATTGAGCGGTGCTGTGCGTGCACTTCGTTCGAGGTGCGCACCAGTTGCTCGGCCAGATCGTCCGGCAGGCGCCGCGCATCGGGCCTGGTGTTGTAGGGCTTGAACAGCAGCGCACGCTGCTGCAGCGTCTTCAGGCGC
>JAYTXT010000306.1:0-2313 GCA_043742765.1 Gammaproteobacteria bacterium
GCCACGAGGAATTCCTGCGCGCCCAGTCCCGTGGCCGCGAAAAAAGCCGCACCGCGCCCGTTGGCCAGCAGGTAGCGACCGGAACCCTCGGCGCGGCGCCGGGCGATGCGGTCGGGAAAGGCCAGCGCCAGCAGCATGCCCGGCGAAACGCTCGAGCGCTGGGCGTCCGTCGCGCGCGCGGCTGGCGCCAACTGTTGAAACTGCGCGGCGTTGTGCTGCACCCGTTGCCGCGCGGTGCGGTCGGCGGGCTGCACCCGTTGCCGCGCGGTGCGGTCGGCGGGCTGCGCGCCCGGATCGCCGTGCAGCATCTCGAGGCGCGTGCGGATGTCCGGGTCGCGCTGTACGCTGCTGCGCCGCAGCAGATCGCGCTCGGACAGGAGCGCGGCAAGCTCGGCCGCCAGCGGCACGGCGCCATGCGCGCGCGCGGCGAGCACCATGTGCGCGAGGCGCGGATGCAGCGGGAACGACGCCATTTCCCGGCCGAGCGGCGTGATGGTGCCGCGAACATCGAGCGCTTCGAGGCGCTGCAGCAACTCGCGCGCCTGCGCCAGCATCGGCGCCGGCAGCGCATCCAACCAGGCGAGCTGTGCGGCGTCCACGCTGCCCCACAGTGCGAGATCGAGCGCCAGTGGCGCCAGATCCGCCTCGGTGATTTCAGCCGCAGTAAATGCCGAGAGGCTCGCGTGCGCGCCTTCGCTCCACAGCCGGTAGCAGCGCCCGGGCGCCGTTCGACCTGCCCGGCCGGCTCGCTGATCGGCGGCGGCGCGCGATATGCGCGTGACTTCCAGGCGGCTCATGCCCGTCACCGGGTCGAAGCGCGAGCGGCGCGCGATGCCGGAATCGATGACCACGGTCACGCCGGGGATCGTCACGCTGGTTTCCGCGATGTTGGTCGCCAGCACGACGCGCCGCAGGCCGGTCGCGCTTTCGTTCAGCGCGGCGTCCTGCTCCTGAGCATCGAGTTCGCCGTACAGCGGGAGCAATTGCAACCGGGCGTTGGCGAGGTCGGCGAGCTGCGTCTGCATGCGCCTGATCTCGCCGGCACCCGGTAGAAACACCAGCAGATCGCCGCTGGTCTCGGTCAGCGCACGCCGCACGGTCTGCGCGAGCAGGCGCTCGGGTGAAGCGGCGCCGCCGGGCAGGAGCGGGCCACCAGTGCCCGCATAGTGAATGGTCACCGGAAACTGGCGGCCAGGAACCTCGACCACCGGCGCGTCGCCGAGCAGCGCGGCGACGCGCGCTCCATCGAGCGTCGCCGACATCGCCAGCACCCGGAAATCGGCATCCAGCGTGCTGCGCGCGTCGAGGCACAGCGCCAGCCCCAGATCCGCCTGCAGGCTGCGTTCGTGGAATTCATCGAAAATCACGCAGCCGACGCCGCCGAGTTCGGGGTCGCTGTGCAGCATGCGCGCGAGCACGCCTTCGGTGATCACTTCGATGCGCGTGTCGCGCGACACGCGCGTGTCGAGCCGCATGCGATAGCCCACGGTGGCGCCCACCGGTTCGCCGCGCAGCCAGGCCATGCGGCGTGCGATGGCGCGTGCGGCCACGCGTCGCGGCTCGAGCAGCAGGATCTTGCGGCCGCGCAACCAGGGTTCTTCGAGGAGCGCGAGCGGCACCAGCGTGCTCTTGCCGGCGCCCGGCGGCGCCTGCAGCACGGCGTCGCGATGCTTGGCGAGCGCGGCACGCAGCGCCTGCGTCAACGGCTGATCGGCAACCGCCGCACTCACGGCTTCGATGATTGGGGTGCGCGCAGCAATGCCACCGCCGCCACGCACCAGCCTCCCATCAGGAACAGTCCGCCCACCGGCGTGAGTACGCCCAGGAAGTGCGGCGCGCCGCACAGCAGCAGGTAAAGGCTTCCGGAAAACAGCAACACGCCCGCCAGCAGCAGGTCGCCGGCAATACGCAGCGCACGGCTGTCATGCCGCGCAGCCAGCGTGCCGAGCGCGAGCAGGCCCAGTGCGTGGATGAACTGATAGAGCACGGCGGTCTGCAGGACCACGTAACGATCGGGTGCCAGGCGCTCCTTCAGTGCGTGCGCGCCAAAAGCGCCCACGACCGTCGCGACCGCCATCAACACTGCCCCGGCCACCAGCGCCCGCCGCACGGCAGCCGGGGCTGCGGGCTCCTTGCTCACGCGCGGCCCTTGCGCTTCCCGGCCGGGGCGCCGGACCGCGGACCGCGCGGCGTGCGCGGCAGTCCCGTGTGCTGCGTGCGCATCGGCTGGCTGCGCGCCGGCGCCGCGCGCTGCCCTTCGCGCGCCAGCCCGGTGCCCGGAGGCTGCCAAGAGGGAATGAGTTGCAGTTTGCC
>JAYTXT010000307.1:0-15104 GCA_043742765.1 Gammaproteobacteria bacterium
GGGCATCATCGCCATGGTGGCGGCGGCGGCGCTGTTCACGGTGATGGACGCTGGTATGAAACTACTGGCGGAGCATTATTCGTCAATGCAGGTGACGGCGCTGCGGAGCCTGGCCTCGCTGCCGGTGGTCTACGCCTACGTCGCCTGGCGCAGCTCGTTCGCCGCCATGCTGCGGGTACGCTGGCCGCTGCACATGCTGCGTGGCGGCCTGTCGGTGTTCATGCTGGCGGCGTTCGTGTTCGGACTCCATCACCTGCCCCTGACCGAGACCTACGCGATCTTCTTCGTCGCACCGCTCTTCATTACCGCGTTGTCGGTGCCCTTGCTCGGTGAACGCGTGGGTGCGACGCGCTGGCTGGCCATCGTCATCGGGCTCGCCGGCGTACTGGTCGTGCTGCGACCCAAGGGTTCGGGCGTGTTCACGCTCGCCGGCCTCGCCATCGTGGCTTCGGCCGTCTGCTATACGATTTCGGCAATCGCCGTGCGCATACTCGGGCGGACCGATTCGATGGAGAGCCTGATGTTCTGGCTGATCTCGATGCTGGCGTTCGGCTCGACCGCGCTGGCCGCGCCGCACTGGCAGGCCGTGCGTCCCGAAGACACGTGGCTCATTGTCGGCGTCGGCATCACCGGTTTCTGCGGCCAGTGGGGCGTGACCTACGCGTTCCGGCACGGCGAGGTCTCGGCAATCGCACCGTTCGAATACACCTCGATCGTGTGGACGCTCGGTCTCGACCGGCTGCTGTGGCAAACCGTTCCCGACCGCTACACGCTGCTGGGTGCGGCGATCATCATCAGCGCGGGCGTATTCCTGGTGCGGCGCGAACGGGTCCACGCAGAGGCCGAACACCCCTAGTTGTGATGCCCGGCGCGGCCGCGTTTCGAAGCCAGTATCCCGTCACCGTTGATTTGCACTGCAAACCCGGTGCGGCGCAGGCGCGCCGCCACTTCCTGCGCGAGATCGCGCCCGCGGCTCACGCTGTTGGGCGCGCCGGTGTAGTGAAACAAAACGCCGCCCGACCTTAGCACCCGCGCCAGTTGGTCGTAGAAGTTCTGCGAGTAGAGTTCTCCGGCAATGCCAAAGCGCGGCGGGTCGTGCAGGATGGCGTCCACTGAGTCGTCGGCAATCCGCGCAATCTCCCGGCTGATGTCGCCCTGGGTCAGCTCGAGGGCGGCGCCCGCAGCCGACGCCCAGGGACTGTCGGGCGACCAGGGGTTGAGGCCGCGCAGCCAGATCACGCCGGGGTGCTTCTCAAAGGACAGCACGCGCGCGGCGCCGCTGCGCAGACACCAGGCAGCGAAATAGCCCAACCCGCCGCAGGTGTCGAGGATCAGCTTGCCGCGCGGCTCAATCAGGGCGACTTTGCGCTCGGCATCGGCGTAGGGCGAGACCTTCGCCGTCGGCAGCATCTTAATGCCGTCAATCTCGAAGGTGGGCGGGCCCCAATCGGTCGGCACCAGCTTGAACAGCGCGCTTGTGTAGCGCACCGCCGGTTCGAAGGCCGCGCCCGACCAGTAATAGATCGTGCGCGGCTTGCAGGTTTCAGGATAAGGGAACGCACGACCGTCCCAGCTCCATTCGCGCTCGCCCACACCGACAGCGCTGATCGATCGATCCAGATCCAACGAGCACTCGAGGGTGACTGCGCCAGCGCGGCGCGCGGCCAGCAAGGCCTCGTACTCCCGGGTGGTCAGGAGCGGCGTCAGACTCAAGCGCCCAGCCCGGTGACTTCGCGCTCACTCAGCAGGCGCCAGTTTCCCTTGGGTAGATCGCCCAGCGGCAGACTGCCGATTCGTACGCGCACCAGGCGCAACACCGTCACGTCGAAAGCGCCCAGCAAGCGGCGGATCTGCCGGTTGCGGCCCTCGTCGAGCACGATCTCCAGCCACGCATGCCGGGCACCACTGCGCAGGCAACGCGCGGATTTCGCGCCCAACCGTTCGCCCTCGAGCACCACGCCCTGCGCCAGTTTTTTCAGCAGCGCAGCCGAGGGCAGCTGGTCGATCTGCACGTGGTAGGTTTTGTCCGGTCCCGATACCGGGGTATTGAGGCGCGCCGCCCAGGCCGGATCATTGCTGAACAGCAGCAGCCCCTCGCTGGCCTTGTCGAGCCGCCCCACCGGCGCCAGCCAGGGCAGGCTGGCACCGGCGAAGCACTCATAAACCGTCGCCCGGCCCTGCTCGTCACGGGTCGTCGTCACCAACCCGCGCGGCTTGTTCAGCATCAGCACCACGCGAGTGGCCGCGGCTGTGCTCTGCCCGTCGACCGTGACGCGATCCAGGGCCTGGCGCACTGGAAATTCGGGGTCGCGCACCACGCGGCCGTTCACCTGCACCTTACCCTCGCGCACCCACGCGGTGGCCTCGGTGCGCGAGGCCAGGCCCAGTTTCGAAATCACGCGCGCCACGCCATGGCGCGCGACGCCAGCAGCGCGCCGTGCCCCGGTTTCAGACAAGCTGGTGCCGCACGGCGCCGCCGGCCTCAGGCCTTGAACCGCTGCAATTGCGCTTCCAGCTCGACAATGCGCCGGTCGCGCTCGGCGAGCGCCGCGGCGACGTCCGCCGCCTCGAAGCGCTGCGGTATATGCTGCGGGCAGTTGCTGTCCCAAGCCGTGATTGTGAAGAGGATCGCCTGCTCGCCGCGCGCCTTATAGCCGACGGGCATCAGCTGAGCGAGCAGTTCCGCATCGCCCTCGATCACGCGCGCGGTGCCCCAGAGCTTGATGCGCCGGCGGTGCGCGTAATCCATCAGGAACAGGTGGGCCCTGGGGTTCTCGCTGAGATTGCCCGTGGTGATGAACTGCCGGTTGCCGACGAAGTCGGCGAAGCCGATCGTGTGCTCGTCGATAGCCTTGAGGAAACCGGGCGGCCCGCCGCGGTGCTGAATGTAGGGTTGGCCGTCTGCGTTCGCGGTCGCCAGAAAAACGCTGGTCTGGGCGGCAATGAACTCCGCCAGCTCGGGCGTGACCGTCGTCTCCCAGGAACCGCCCTGCTCCATGCGCTCGTAGGAACGGCGCGAGCCCTTGCGCGCCTGCACCGCCTTGACGGTCGACGTGAACGCGACGTCGCTCGAATAGCCGGTGCTCGCTTCCACGGTGGCGTTCGCCTAGAAGCCCAGGTCGCTGAGCGAAGGATGATCGGCCGGACGCGGCCCCGCCGCCCAGTGATACTTGCGATCGGCGGCCGCAATCGACGCGTCATTGATACTCGCGACGCGCAACTGCATCAACCCCTCGCCGTCAAATTCCCAATTTTCGTTGCCATAACTGCGGAACCACTGGCCGCTGTCGTCGTGCCATTCGTAGGCAAAACGCACCGCGATGCGATTCTCGCGAAACGCCCACAATTCCTTGATGAGGCGATAGTCGAGCTCACGTGCCCACTTGCGGCGCAGGAACGCCTCGATGGCCTCGCGCCCCTGGAGAAACTCCGAGCGATTGCGCCAGCGCGAATCGCTCGTGTAGGCCTGGGCCACCCGGGCCGGATCCCGGGTGTTCCAGCCGTCCTCGGCCATGCGCACTTTCTGCGTGGCAGTCTCGAGTGAGAACGGCGGTAGCGGTGGTCTGCTCATGAATCACTCCGGTTCTGCTGGCAACGAGTCTTCGCCTCAAGCGGCCTTGCGTGCGTGGACGGCCGGGAAGTCGATGACGGTCTGAGCGACGCTGTTAATGTAATTGGTCCAGGTGTTGAGCGCGACATGCTGCACGATCTCGACGATCTGCGCCTCGTCGTAGCCGGCTGCACGCACCTTGCCCAGCTCGTCGTCACTCACGTGGCCACGCTGGCTGATCACCTGCACGGCAAACCGGACCGCGGCGTCCGCCTTGGCATCGTGTGAGCCACCCGCGCGGTTCGCGGAAATTTCGCGCTCGTCGAGCTTCGCCAGGTTCTTGCCAAGATAAGCGTGGGCCGACAGACAGTAATCGCAGCCGTTGAACTCGGCCACTGCCAGTGCGATGCGCTCGCGGGTGGCTGCGGGCAACGCGCCCTTGGCCAGGGCGCCAGACAGGCCGAGGTAACCCTCAAGCGCCGCCGGGCTGTTGGCCACCATGCGAAACAGGTTGGGCACGAGGCCGAGCTGCTTGTTGACGGCCTCGAGCAGGGGGCGGGAAGCCGCCGGGGCGGAGGCGATAGTGGTGGGGGTCGAAATACGGGACATGGTCATTCTCCTTGGGAGCCGATTCAGGATGGGCCGGTATTGGCGCCATGGGTGCCAGAATAAATACTTCCACTCTATGAAACTAGACTCTACAATCGAGATAGATCTTTCCATTTTTCGGAATATTAATGGATCGCCTGGCGGCCATGTCGGTTTTTGTAGCGGTGGTCGAAGCCGGCAGCTTTTCCGGCGCCGGGCGCCGGCTGCGCATGCCGGTGCCCACCGTCAGCCGCAAGGTGTCGGAGCTCGAAGCGCAGCTCGCCGCGCGGCTGCTGACGCGCTCGACCCGCAAGCTTGCCCTGACCGAGGCAGGCACGGCCTACCTCGCTGCCTGCAAACGCATCCTCGAGGACGTGGCCGCCGCGGAACGCGGCGCGTCGGGGGAGTACCAGACCCCGCGCGGCGAGCTGGCCATCACCGCACCAATCGTCTTCGGCCGACTCCACGTCGTGCCGATCGTGGCCGAGTTCCTGCAACTCTACCCGGAGGTGAATGTCCAACTCACGCTTGCCGATCGTTCAATGCAGCTGCTCGATGAACACCTGGACCTCGCTGTCCGCGTGGGCGAGCTGCCCGACAGCACGCTGGTCGCCACCCGCATCGGCCTGCTGCGCAAGGTCGTCTGCGCCAGCCCCGGCTACCTGGCGAAACACGGCACGCCCCAGAGACCCCAGGACCTTGCGGGCCATGAGTTCATCAGTTTTGTGGGGCTCACCGGGCCAGACGCCTGGACTTTTGGTTTCGGACGCGACCGGCAAGACGTCGCTATTCGTGCGCGACTGGTGGTGAACACCGCGGAAGCGGCGGTCGATGCGGCGATAGCCGGAGTCGGACTGACGCGCGTGCTGTCCTATCAGGCGGCCACAGCGGTCAAGGCGGGCGCGCTTGCCATCGTGCTGAAGAAATATGAACCGGCACCGCTCCCGGTCAGCCTGGTCTACACACGCCAGCCGCTGATGCCCGCGAAATTGCGCGCCTTCCTCGACTACGCCGCACCGCGCCTGAAGACCCGCCTGGGCTAGTCTGGGCCCGCCGCTTCATACACAATCGCCCGTCCGCCGGAGTCCGTGAACATGAAAATCCTTTACGCCATGACCGGTCTGCACACGGGGCTGGGCCGCGCGCTGGACCGGCTGCAGTCCCTCCTGCTGCTCGGCACGCGCATCTACGTGGGCTGGCAGTTCACGAAATCCGGCTGGCTCAAGTACACGTCCTGGGAGACGACGCTCGGCCTGTTCCGCGACGAGTACCATGTGCCCCTGTTCCCACCGGACGTCGCCGCGGTGATGGGCACCTGCGGCGAACTGGGTTTGCCGATCCTGCTTTATCTGGGGCTATTCGGCCGCATCGGCGCCCTGGGTACTTTTCTCGTAAACGCGATGGCGGTAATTTCCTACCGCCAGGTGCTGCTTGCGGAAGGATTCGAAGCTGCGCTCGGCAACCACGTCTTGTGGGGCTTCATGCTGCTGGTCCTGATCGTATTCGGGCCGGGAAAGATTTCACTCGACGCCTGGCTCGAGAAACGCGCTCGGACCGGTTGAAAACCGGCCCTGTGGTATATTGCGCGCCCCCGCGCTCCGACCCCGATAAAAGGGGCTTAGCGGCGGGCCCAAACAATTCAGAACTTGATGATTTCCGGAGGTTTTCCCATGGATGCCGCTAATTGGCTCTGGCTCGCTGTGATCGCTGGGCTCCTGGCCATCGTTTACGGTGTGCTTTCGATGTTCTCGATCCTGCGTCTCGATGCCGGCAACGCCCGGATGCAGGAAATCGCGGCGGCCATCCAGGCGGGGGCCCAGGCCTATCTCAATCGCCAGTACACGACCATCGCGATAGTCGGTGCGGCGCTGTTTGTCGTGCTGTGGTGGACGCTGGGGTGGGCGACCGCAGGCGGCTTTGCGGTTGGGGCCATACTCTCCGGACTCGCCGGCTATATCGGCATGAATATCTCTGTGCGCGCCAACGTGCGCACCGCGCAGGCAGCGCACTCCGGCCTCAACGCTGCGTTGCAGGTCGCATTTCGCGGCGGCGCCATTACCGGCATGCTGGTCGTGGGTCTCGGGCTCCTCGGCGTCGCGGGCTACTTCCTTGCGGTGCACGGCGTCATCGGCGATGAGGCGGCACTGCACTCACTGGTGGGCCTCGCCTTCGGCGGTTCGCTGATCTCGATCTTCGCGCGCCTCGGCGGCGGCATCTTCACCAAGGGCGCCGACGTCGGCGCCGATCTGGTCGGCAAGGTGGAAGCCGGGATTCCCGAGGATGACCCGCGCAACCCGGCGGTGATAGCCGACAACGTCGGCGACAACGTCGGCGACTGCGCCGGCATGGCGGCCGATCTTTTCGAGACCTACGCCGTGACCATCGTCGCCACGATGCTGCTGGGCGGCTTGCTGCTGAAGGAAGCCGGCATGGCGGCGATCGTGTTCCCGCTGGCGCTCGGCGCCGCCTCGATCGTTTCCTCGATCATCGGCACTTTCTTCGTCAAGACCTCGGACGGCGGCAAAATCATGAACGCGCTCTACAAGGGCGTGATCGTCGCTGCCGTGATTTCGGCGGTGCTGTTCTGGTTCATCACCAAGCAGATCATGCCCGCGAATTTCACCGCCATTTTCGGCTGTGAACTGGTCGGCCTGGCGCTCACCGCGGCGCTGATCGTGATCACCGAGTACTACACCGCCACCGAATACAAGCCGGTGCAGCTGGTGGCCGCGGCCTCGCAGACCGGACATGCGACCAACATCATCGCCGGCCTGGGCGTGTCGATGAAATCAACGGCGCTCCCGGTGATCGCCGTGTGCGGCGCGATCTTTGGCGCCAACGCGCTGTTTGGCCTGTACGGCATCGCCATCGCCGCCACCGCGATGCTCTCGCTCACCGGCATGATCGTCGCGCTCGACGCCTACGGCCCGATCACCGACAACGCCGGCGGCATCGCCGAGATGGCCGGACTCGACAAGAAAGTCCGCGACATCACCGACCCGCTTGACGCGGTGGGTAACACCACCAAGGCCGTGACCAAGGGCTACGCGATCGGCTCGGCGGGCCTCGCGGCGCTGGTGCTGTTTGCCGATTACACGCACAACCTCGAGTCGCATCTGGCGGAGTCGGGTCGCGCGATGGTCGGCTTTTCATTGTCCGACCCGGCGGTGATCATCGGCTTATTTCTGGGCGGCCTGGTGCCCTATCTGTTCGGCGCCATGGCGATGGAAGCCGTGGGGCGCGCCGCGGGTTCGGTGGTGACGGAAGTGCGCCGCCAGTTCCGCGAGATCAAGGGCATCATGGAAGGGACGGCAAAGCCCGACTATTCGCGTGCCGTCGACCTGCTGACCAAGGCAGCCATCAAGGAAATGATCATCCCCTCGCTGCTGCCGATCCTGGTGCCGATTGTCGTCGCCTTCGGCATCAACGCGCTGATGGGTCCGGGCGAAGGCATCAAGGCATTGGGCGGATTGCTGATAGGCACGATCGTCACCGGCCTGTTCGTCGCAATCTCGATGTGCACGGGCGGCGGCGCCTGGGACAACGCCAAGAAGTACATTGAAGAAGGTCACTTCGGCGGCAAGGGGTCCGCTGCGCACAAGGCCGCGGTGACCGGCGACACGGTCGGCGACCCGTACAAGGACACGGCGGGCCCGGCGATCAACCCGCTGATCAAGATTATCAACATCGTGGCGCTGCTGCTGGTGCCGCTCCTGTAGTTCAATCGCCAATGTGCGCGAGCGCCTCGGCAAAGGCCAGCCACGGCGCCGTGCCGGCCACCACGACGCGCAGCAGGATCACCGCGGTCATGATCGCGCCGCCCGCGAGCCAGGCCGGATGGGGTTTGCCGCGCGTACGCCAGTCGTAAACGATGCCTGCGACGATCAGCAACTCGAGGATCAGGCCCGGTGCCACGGTGAAGGCGAGCGGTGGCGGCGCACCGAGTCCGGGCCGCAGGCCTGGTCCGCCGCCCGTGATCAATACGAAGAACACCCGGGCGATGGCCGCCTGCAGCACCGAGATCGTGGCCAGCAGCATGAGCCGCTTGTGCCACTCCGGGCGACGGATGTTGGCGACGGCGGCGATCACAAAGCCGGCGTACAGGCTGATCGCGCTGATCGGCACGATCACGAAGGCGCGTGAGCGATCACCGTAGCCGGCCGCGAGCCCGTGATTGAGCGTGTGCGCCGCCGTCGCCAGACCAATGATCACCATCGCAGTGGCGAGCGATATGCCCGCGAGCCCGAAAGCGCGATGCGAGACCATGCGCCCGTTGACGGCGAATAGCGCCTGCGTCAGTAGCAGCAGCGGCCAGGCCGAGAACAGGGCTGCGTGAATGTGCAGGAGTGGCGGCCCGACGAAGGTGCCCGGCATCAGCTGCAGCCAATAGGTCGGCGCAAAGGCGCCAAAGGCGATCAGCGCGCAGATCGCTGCCATCCAGACGTAGAAGCGGCTCGCTGCCGGCGGCATCGAGAGTGCAGTCACTGGCGTGGCTCCTTCATCAATTCGGTGAGCATGACAACCTCCGCCGCAACCATCGAGCGGAGCGTGGGCTCAAGTTCGGGCGCCCAGAGCGGCGAATGCAGGAAGGGGAGCTTCTTGCCGCTGGCCAGGGCTGCCGGGCTTACGGCACCGACGTGCAGGAGCACGGAGGGCACGCCCGCGCGACCGTACTGCGAAAAGTCCTCGGCGCCCATCTGCTGGGGCATTTCGCGCACGCTGTCGGAACCGAGCTGGCGCTGCAACGCCGCGACCAGCCGGGCAGTAGTGGCCGGATCGTTAAAGACCGTGTCGGCACTGTCGACGATCGTGAAGCGTGGCATTGCCGGTGCGTCTGCGGCAATCGCCTCCGCGTTCAGCTGCCGCTGGATTGAGGCGAGCACGTGTTCGCGCACGGCGGCATCAAAGGTGCGGACCGTCATCAGCATCCGCACCTCGTCGGGGATGATGTTCGAGGCGGTGCCGCCATGAATTGCGCCGATGGTCACGACCGCCGGAGAAAGCGTGTTCGTCTCGCGCGAGACAACGGTCTGAATTCCGAGAATCGCACGCGCCGCGATCACAATCGGGTCGACCGCCAGGTGGGGGTAAGCGCCATGTCCGCCGCGACCGAAGATGGTGATCTCGATGGCATCAACGGCGGCGCGAAAATATCCGGCGTGAAATCCGACCTGACCCGAGGGCAGGCTCGGCTCGTCATGCATACCGATCGCGAAATCCGGCTTCGGGAAGCGCGTGAACAGCCCGTCGGCCAGCATGGCTGCCGCGCCATTACCGAGCTCTTCGGCGGGCTGGCCGACCAGCATCAGCGTGCCGTGCCAGCGGCCGCGCTGCTGGGCCATGATCTTTGCCGTGCCGTACCAGGCCGCCATGTGCAGATCGTGGCCGCAGGCGTGCGCCAGGTGCATGGTCGCGCCCGCTGCATCAAGCGTGGTTGCCTTGCTTGCAAAAGCGAGTCCGGTCTTTTCTTCGACGGGCAGCGCATCGAGTTCGGTGCGCAGCATCACGGTCGGGCCGGCCCCGTTGTGCAGGAGCGCCACCAGGCCGGTTCGCCCGACGCCGGTGGTCACTTCGTAACCCAGTGCCCGCAGCCGCTCGGCCAGTGCCGCTGCCGTGCGGATCTCGTGAAACCCGAGCTCCGGATGCTCGTGCAGATCCTTGTACAGTGCCTCGAGCTCCGGCTCGAGCGCGGCCACTCCTGGGACTGCTGCACTTGCATTCTGCAGCCCGTCCACCAGCGTCGCGGTCGCCACCAGAACCATGATCAATCGGCCCGACATTCGCATATTCCGCTCCCTAATGTTCGCGCGGGTTCAGCGCAATCCGGCGCCGGTGGTCAGATAGACGGCGAAGGTCCCCAACCAGTGGCCACCCTCGTAGTATTTGCCGGTCACCGCCGCGAGTGCCGCATCGCGGTGACGAGCGGCCGCTGCCATCAGCACGGCAACGCGGTAGTCGCCCGGCGCAAGCCCGTGCGCGATGCCCTCGAGCATCCAGGCGCGGCTGAGATTCAAGCCGTCCAGATGCGCGAGCTTCGGATCGGACCGGTCGGTCACCACGGCCGGCATGAGCCAGGGTGAGCTGGCACGCCTTGGGATGCCGGGCAGGAAAGCCGACAGCCAACGACCAAAGGCTGCATGGTCGAGCACGCGGCGCATGAAATCCGCTTCGGCGAGGCAGGGTGAGAGAAAATCCTCGCCCGAGGGTTCGTAGTCCAGGGGACAACCGCGGTCACGGTCATAGAACCTGGCGGCGGCATCGCCGAGCGCGAGGCGCATCCGCGCATCGCCGGCGACGCCCGCCCAATCCCAGATCAACCCGAACGCGAACGCGGTCTGATCATGTTCGCCAAAGCGAATCGGGTAGTGGAGTTTGGGCAGCCAGGTTTTCACGCGTGCCGCCACTTCGGCTTCGAGTGGCCGCAGAGCCTCCAGCCACTGCTGCGCCTGCGGGTCATGCCACTCGCGCAGTTCCGCGCAGAGCTGCAGGAGCCAGGCAAGCCCATAGGGACGCTCAAACGAGGCGCGATCGGCACGCCGCAGGTAGGCCACTTCGCCGGCGATGTTCCCGGCGGTGAGGCTGCGCGCCACTTCCGCGCGCGCCGCGGGAGCGAATGGCGCATCCGCAAACAGGCGCAGCAGGCGCACCAGCAGCCAGTGACCGTGCACGTCCGAGTGCCAGTCAAGGCAACCGTAGAACGCCGGGGTCAGTTCGTGCGGCGGCCGCACGTCGGCATCGCCGTCCAGCGTGTGGCTGATGTGGTTTGGATATTCCTGGTGCAGGCAGCCGCGCGCGAGGTTGGCAAAACGCGCTGCCGCGGCAGCGTCGAGCGGCCGGCCGGCGGCCGCGTTTGCTGCAAAAGCGGTAGCCGGACGCACCGCAAGCGTGAACAGCATCACAATGCAGGCAACTCGACGCATCGGCAGTCCCCGTTCGTTCGTTCCGTTAGGCATTCTGCAGCATATGACACCAAGGTCGATAGCTTCCGGGCTCACGCGAGGGCTGCTGGTTGTGCATTGTGCGCGGCTTGCAGCATGCGGTTCACGCCGCGGGCAAGGGTTTCGGATTCATGAAGCCTGACTCTCAGCCGGGCAATGGTCCGGGGCTGCGTCGTGCGCTCGGCACTTTCGATCTGGTGTTGCTCAACATCGCGGCCATCGTCGGCCTGCGCTGGCTGTCGACCGCGGCCCAGCTCGGGCCGGCCAGCCTTACCCTGTGGGTGATCGCCTTCCTGGTGTTCTTCATCCCGTCCGCGCTGACCGTCCAGGAACTCAGTTCGCGTATTCCGCATGTCGGTGGGCTTTATCGCTGGACGCAGGCGGCCTTTGGCGACACGCATGGTTTTCTCGCCGGCTGGGCCTACTGGGTCTCGAACCTGGTGTACTTTCCCGCCGTGCTGCTGTTCGTGTCCGGGGTCGTGCTGCATGTCGCCGGGCGCTCCTGGTGGTCGCTGGCAGAAAACCCGGTCTACAACGGGCTGTTCTGCCTCGGACTCCTGTGGGCCGTCACGCTTCTGAACATATTCGGTCTCAGGCGCGCCAAGTGGCTGCAGAACATCGGCGGGCTGGCTTCCGTCGCTGTCGCCGCGCAGGTGCTGATCGGCGGCGCCATCGCCTGGTGGCGGTTTGGTTCCGCAACGCAGCTGCAAGCGTCACAGCTGCTGCCGGATCTTGGGTCACCATCAACGCTCAATACCATTGCCATTCTTACTCTCGCCTTCGTAGGCCTCGAACTCGGGCCGATACTCGGCGATGAAATCAGGAATTCCGCGCGCTCGATTCGCCGCGCGATACTCATTTCCGGAGTAGTGATCACCGTGACCTACCTCGCGGGCACGATCTCGCTCCTGGTCACCTTGCCGCCAGGCCAGATCGGCGTGATCAGCGGAATTCCCGAGGCCATGGAAGCCACAGGCCAGCGCATCGGCATGCCCTATTTCAGCGTGGTGGCCGCGGCGCTGCTCACGCTCAGCAGTGCCGGTGGCCTCGGCGCCTGGATCACCGGCACCGCGCGCCTGCCATTCGTCATGGGGCTGGGCCACTACCTGCCGGGACGCCTGGGGGCAATTCATCCGCGCTACGGCACGCCGCACGTGGCGTTGCTGGTGCAGGCCGCCGCAACATCCGTGGTCCTGTTGGGGGCCATTTCCGGAGCCACGATTCATGAAGCCTACCTGCTGCTGATCGACATGACCGCGGCCCTGAGCTGCGCAGTCTGGGTCTATATTTTCGCGGCACTGCCGGTGTTGCGGCGGCGCGCCGCCGGCGCCAACCAGGGCGTGACCCTGGTACCCGGTGGCCCGGCTGTAGGCTGGCTCATCGCCGGGTTGGGGGTGGCGGCTACGACGTTCGCCACGGTCGTGTCGCTGATTCCGCCCGCGGGCAGCGCCCATCCCACGCTGTTTCTTATCAAAGGAGCAGGCGGCTGCATACTGGTATTTGTCGTCGGACTCCTGATCTGCGTGCGGGGCCAGGCGCGGGCGCTGGGCGCGGCGGCGACGGCGACGGCGGCCGGGAGCTGATTCGGGAGCAAGACCCGGGGTGTCCGCCCGCCCGCGTTAGGCTAGAGTTTGCAGCCATGAACGGACCACAGATCACTCTCATGAATTCCACGACCAGCCGCGACCCGCGCTGGGCGGCAGTGGTGGCGCGCGATGCCAGCCAGGATGGCCGGTTCTACTACTCGGTCAGCACGACTGGCGTTTATTGCCGACCCTCCTGTCCCGCGCGCCGCGCCAGGCCCGAGAACGTCGGGTTCCACGGCAGCTGCGAGGCGGCCGAGGCGGCGGGATTCCGCGCCTGCAAGCGCTGCAAGCCGCGCCACGCTTCCCTCGCCGACACGCGCGCCGCCGCCATGGCGCGCATCTGCCGGTTTATCGAAGCCGCTGACGAGCCGCCGAGCCTCGCTACGCTCGCACGCCAGGCCGGCATGAGCCCCTATCACTTCCACCGCGTCTTCAAGGCCACCGTGGGCCTCAGCCCCAGAGCCTATGCGCTCGCCCATCGCGCGCGGCGGGTGCGCGGCGAATTGCGGCGCGCCGGCACCATTACCCGGGCGATCCTCGAGGCCGGATTCAACTCCGGCGGACGGTTCTATGCCGCATCGAACCAGATGCTGGGCATGACGCCGCGCGCGTTTCGCGCCGGCGGCATAGCCACCCGCATCTGCTTTGCCGTCGGCGACTGCTCGCTCGGCTCCGTATTGGTCGCGCAGAGCGCGAAAGGCATCTGCGCCATCCTGCTCGGAGACGACCCGGACTCACTGCTGCGCGATCTGCAGGAGCGTTTTCCGCGCGCCAGCCTGGTGGGAGGCGATGCCAGGTTCGAGCGCAGTGTGGCTGCGGTCGTGCGCTTCGTTGACTCACCTGCGATCGGTCTCAAGCTGCCGCTCGATGTACGCGGCACCGCTTTCCAGCAGCGGGTCTGGCAGGCGCTGCGGAAGATACCCGCCGGCGCTACGGCCAGCTATGCCGAAATCGCAACGCGCATCGGCGCGCCGCAAGCGGCGCGCGCCGTGGCGCAGGCCTGCGCAGCAAACGCGCTCGCCGTCGCGATTCCCTGTCACCGCATAGTACGGCGCGATGGCGCACTGTCCGGATATCGCTGGGGCATCGAGCGCAAGCGCGCACTGCTCGAGCGGGAGAGCGCCTGAGAACTGGCAGATTCGCGGTCGGTTAGAATTGGCGACATGGCAAACGCGATGTCCCGCGCGGGCAAGCGGCGACCCCTGCGACTCACGATACTGGGCGCGGGCCTGTCGCTGGTGTTGGCGTGCGCAGCGGCCAGCGGCCGCACCGCGGCGCCAATGCCGCCGATGGCGCCGCCCCGCGCCGCCGATCGCATCCTGGTCATCGCACCGCACCCGGACGACGAGACCTTGTGTTGCGGCGGCTATCTGCAGCAGGCCGTTGCTGCCGGCGCGTCGGTCGGTGTGGTCTGGATCACCGCCGGCGACAGCTTCGAGATCGACGCCATCGTCACCGAACGCACGCTGCGCCCGAAGGGCGCGGGGCTGGAGAAACTGGGGGCACGGCGCACGAGCGAGGCGCACGCGGCCGCGGACCGGCTGGGCGTGGCGCGCGCACACCAGTACCTGCTTGGGTTTCCGGACCGCGACATAGGCGCGCTACTGCACGGCCCGCCGGGCACAACACTGCGTTCGCGGTATACGGGTGTCAGCGCGGTCCCCTATGCGGATGCCCTGCATCCGGGCAGCGCCTACACCGGCGTGAGCCTCCGCCGCAACCTCCAGGAGGTTATCGACCGCTTCGCACCGACGATCGTACTGGCCGCGGCGCCGCAGGATCGGCATCCGGATCACAGCGCGAGCGGCGCGCTGGCGCTGGCACTGGTGCGTAGCAGCGCGCCCAAGACCAGGGTGTATTACTGGATCGTGCACGGCGGGCACAAATGGCCCGCGCCGCGCGGCCTGCACCGCTACTCGCCGCAGCGGCCACCCGCGCTCGCGGCGGGTCTGGCGTGGCAGGAACTACCGCTGACAGATGCACAGGTATCCGGAAAACTCGCCGCGCTCGGTAAACATCGCACGCAGTTGCGCGTGATGAGTCGTTTCCTGAACGCCTTCGTACGCAGCAGCGAGATCTACGCGCCCGCGCCCTGAGGCGCCGGCGCCGCATCAGGCGGCGATCGGCAGCGGGGCCGGCCGGCCCAGGGCGTAGCCTTGCAGGTAATCGACGCCGATCGCGCGCGCTGCATTGACCGAGGCCTCGTCCTCGACCTGCTCGGCGATCACCTTGAAATTGAGCGTACGCGCGAGCTTGATCATCGCCGTGACCATGGCCTGGTTGACCGTATCGCGCGCCAGATTGCGCGTGAATGAGCCGTCGATCTTCAGGTAATCGACGGCCAGCAACTTGAGGTTCGAGAATGAACCCAGGCCGCTGCCAAAATCATCGAGCGCGAAGCGGCAGCCCATGCCGTGCAGCACGCCGATGAAGCGGCGCGCG
>JAYTXT010000308.1:0-6287 GCA_043742765.1 Gammaproteobacteria bacterium
AATCCCATGGCGAGCAGCGCGAGTTGCGCGGGCAGCGTGCGTTCGCTCCCGGGCTGTTCAACGGGAAGGAACTGGCCCGTGGCGTCCTGCTCCCACTTGATCGCTACCGTCACGAGCGAGGCCAGCGCGCCATCCGCGCCGGCGACGAACTTCTTCACCGTGGTTGAATGAGTGCGCGGGTCGCCGCCGAAGCGGGCGGCGGCCTCTTCCTGTCCATAGTCGAGCTTGTAGACCTTCGGCCATTCGGGCCAGGGGTTGTCAGCCGCGCGCTCATCGGGCGGCCGCGGCAGGATCTCGAGTTGCACGAGGCTCCGGCATCCCTGGCGCATCGCCGTAGCGACGCAATCCGTGCCGGTGTCGCCGCCGCCTACTACGACTACATCCCTACCATGCGCCTGAATCGCCGTCTGGCTTGCCCCGCCGTTGAGCAGGGCCTGCGTACTGGCCGTGAGATAGTCCATCGCCAGATGCACACCGGCGGATTTGCGGCCCGGCACCTGCAGATCGCGCGCCTGGGTGGCGCCCGTGCAGAGCACGACCGCGTCGAAATCGCGCAACAGCAAGGGCCCCTCGACGTTCTCGCCGACGTTGGCATTGCACAGGAACTTGACGCCTTCGCGCTCGAGCAGCTCGATGCGCCGCAGCACGACCTCACGCTTGTCGAGTTTCATGTTCGGGATGCCGTACATCAGCAAGCCCCCGGGACGGTCGGCGCGTTCGAGCACCGTGACCAGGTGGCCGGCGCGGTTGAGTTGCGCCGCGGCAGCGAGGCCCGCGGGGCCGGAGCCTACTACGGCAACCTTTCTGCCACTGCGCACGTGTGGAACGTGAGGAACCACCCAACCGGACTCGAAACCCTTGTCGATGATCGCGTTCTCGAGCGTCTTGATCGCCACCGGCGGCGCGTTCATGCCCAGCACGCACGAGCCCTCGCAGGGCGCGGGGCATACGCGGCCGGTGAACTCCGGGAAATTGTTGGTCAGGTGCAATCGATCGAGCGCTTCGTGCCACAACCCGCGGTAGACCAGGTCATTCCACTCGGGGATCAGATTGTTGATCGGGCATCCCGAGGCCATGCCGCTGATGAGCTTGCCGGTCTGGCAGAAGGGCACACCGCAATCCATGCAACGTGCGCCCTGCTGGCGCAGCTGCCGCTCTTCCATGTGGTGATGGAATTCGTTCCAGTCGCGCACCCGCTCGGTGGGCGTCCGATCGACCGGCAGCTCACGCAGATACTCAATGAATCCTGTTGGCTTACCCATCTACCATGTACCGTTGGTTGCGAGGCTGGTTGCGAACCCAGCTGCCCGACTAGTTGCCGCCAACGCGGGCCAGGTCGCGGGCGTTTTCCTCGAACGCAGCCATGATCGCCTCGTCGCCCGAGAGTCCCTGCTCATGCGCGCGGCGCATGCAGGCGAGCACGCGCTGGTAGTCCCTGGGCATCACCTTGACGAAGCGCGGCACCACCTGGTCCCACTGCGCGAGCAGCGCGGCGGCCCGCTTGCTGCCGGTGTGCGCCTGGTGCTGCTCCACCAGCGCACGCACCGCGGCGATCTCTTCCGGCTCCCCGAGCCGTTCGACCTCGACCATCTGCGCATTCACGCGCCGGGGAAAATCGCCCTGCTCGTCGAGTACGTAGGCGACGCCTCCGGACATGCCAGCGCCGAAATTGCGCCCGGCCCGGCCCAGCACCACGACGCGTCCGCCGGTCATGTACTCGCAGCCGTGGTCGCCCACCGCTTCCACCACGGCGTCGGCGCCGCTGTTGCGCACCGCGAAGCGTTCGCCGGCCATACCGCAAATATAGGCTTCGCCGCTGGTCGCGCCATAGAGCGCAACGTTGCCGATGATGATGTTGTCGGCCGCGACAAAGCCCGAGCTCCCGGGCGGATGAATGATGAGCTTGCCGCCCGAGAGCCCCTTGCCGATGTAATCGTTGGCGTCGCCCTCGAGGTGCAGCGTCATGCCCGGCGGCAGGAAGGCGCCGAAACTCTGGCCCGCCGAGCCGATGAACTTGAGGCGGATGGTATCGGCGGGGAGCCCCTGCGCGCCGTACCGGCGTGTGATTTCGCTGCCAGTGATCGTCCCAACCACACGATTCACATTGCGGATCGGCAGCTCGGCGCTCACTTTCTCGCCGCGCTCGATCGCCGGTTTGCACAAATCGAGGAGCGTCATCATGTCAAGCGACTGCTCGAGGCCATGATCCTGCGCCACCTGCTGGTAACGGCCGACTTCATCACCGACGTCAGGCTGATAAAGAATATTGCTGAAGTCGAACCCGCGCGCCTTCCAATGATCGATCGCCTGGCGCGGCTCGAGCCGGTCGACGCGCCCAACCATTTCCTCGAGCGTGCGGAACCCGAGTTGCGCCATGAGTTCGCGCGTGTCCTGGGCGATGAAGCGCATGAAATTGACCACGTGCTCGGGCTTTCCTGCGAAATACTCGCGCAGTCGCGGGTCCTGCGTCGCCACGCCGACCGGGCAGGTGTTGAGATGACAGACGCGCATCAGGATGCAGCCGAGCGAGACCAGCGGCGCGGTTGCGAAACCAAATTCCTCAGCGCCGAGGAGCGCGGCGACGACCACGTCGCGGCCGGTCTTGAGCTGCCCGTCGGTCTCGACCACGATGCGGCTGCGGAGGTTATTGAGCACCAGGGTCTGGTGCGCTTCAGCCAGGCCCAGCTCCCAGGGGAGCCCGGCGTGAGCGATGGAAGTCTGCGGCGCCGCGCCGGTGCCACCATCGTAGCCGCTGATCAGCACCACGTCCGCGTGCGCCTTGGAAACCCCGGCCGCCACCGTGCCGACGCCGACCTCGGCCACCAGCTTGACGCTGATGCGTGCGTTACGGTTGGCGTTCTTGAGATCGTGAATGAGCTGCGCCAGGTCCTCGATGGAATAGATATCGTGGTGCGGGGGCGGGGAGATCAGGCCAACGCCCGCGGTCGTGTGCCGCGTCTTGGCGATCCAGGGATAGACCTTGCTGCCCGGCAGCTGCCCGCCCTCGCCGGGCTTCGCTCCCTGCGCCATCTTGATCTGCAGCTCGCGCGCACTCATCAGGTATTCGCTGGTGACGCCAAAACGCCCCGAGGCCACCTGCTTGATGGCGGAGTTCTTCGAATCCCCGTTGGCCAGCGGCCGGTGGCGCTCCGGGTCTTCTCCGCCCTCGCCGGTGTTGCTCTTGCCACCGATGCGATTCATCGCGATGGCGAGGGTCTCGTGCGCCTCCTGGCTGATCGAGCCGTAGGACATCGCGCCGGTCTTGAAGCGCTTCATCAGACTCTCGACCGATTCGACCTCATCGAGCGGCACGGCCTCGCCCGGTTTCAGGTCGAGGAGCCCGCGCAGCGTGCACAGCTGCTGCGACTGGTCGTTGATCAGTCCGGCGTAGGATTTATACGTGGCGTAACTGCCGGTGCGCACCGCTTTCTGCAGGCGGTGGATCGACTCCGGATTGAACAGGTGATACTCGCCGCCGGCGCGCCATTGATACTGCCCGCCGGCGCCGAGCGGCTCGCCATCAGCGCCGCGCTCGACGAAAGCCGCGCGATGCCGTATCAGGACTTCCTTAGCCACCACGTCCATGCCGATACCACCGACTCGCGAAGCCGTGCCGGTGAAGTAGTCGTCGATCACATCCTGACGGAGCCCCACGGCCTCGAATACCTGCGCCCCGTGGTAGCTCTGGATCGCCGAGATGCCCATCTTCGAGGCCACCTTGACGATGCCCTTGGTGGCGGCCTTGACAAAATTCCTGCAGGCCAGCTGGTGATCAACGTTGGTGAGCAGGCCGTCACCGATCATGCCGTCCATGGTTTCGAAGGCCAGGTATGGGTTGATCGCGCTGCAACCGTACCCCACCAGCAGCGCGAAATGATGCACCTCGCGCGCTTCGCCGGTCTCGAGCACCAGACTCACGCGGGTGCGCAGCTGCTCACGGATCAGATAGTGATGGAGTCCCGCTACCGCAAGCAAGGCTGGCACGGCGGCAAACTCGCGGTTGATGCCCCGATCGGTGAGGATCAGCACGCTGACGTCCTCTTCCTCGATCATGCGCCGCGCCATGATGCGCAGCTCTTCCATCGACTTGACCAGGCCCACCTCGCCGCGCGTGACGCGGAACAGGATCGGCAGCACGCCGACCTTGAGACCGGGCAGGTCCATGCGCCGGAGCCGCGCGAAATCCTCGTTGGTCAGCACCGGGCCGGCGAGCTCGAGCTGGCGGCAGTCGGCGGGGCGCGGCTGCAGCAGGTTGCCCTCGGCGCCGATCAGCATCTCGCTCGAAGTGATCAGCTCTTCGCGGATGCTATCGATCGGCGGGTTGGTGACCTGCGCGAACAGCTGTTTGAAATAGTCGTACAGCAGCCGCGGGCGCGCTGACAGCGCCGCCAGCGGCGTGTCATTGCCCATGGAGCCGACCGCCTCGACACCGCTCCGTCCCATCGGCTCGATGAGCAGGCGCTGGTCTTCGAAGCTGTAGCCGAAGGCGACCTGCCGCTGCAGGAGCGTGTCGTGATCGACCTGCGGCAGCGCGCCGGCCGGCGGCAAGGCGTCGAGCGTCACCAGGTGTTCGTCGAGCCACTGCCGGTACGGCCGCTCGGCCGCGACAGTACGCTTGATCTCTTCGTCCTCGATGATGCGGCCCTGCACGGTGTCGACCAGGAACATGCGGCCAGGCTGCAAGCGCCCCTTGCGGACGATGTCCTGCGGCGGAATATCCAGCACGCCGACCTCGGAGGCCATGATCACCAGATCATCACGGGTGACGTAGTAACGCGACGGCCGCAGGCCGTTGCGATCGAGCATCGCGCCGATCTGCCGGCCGTCGGTGAAGGTAATCGCCGCCGGGCCGTCCCAGGGTTCCATCAGGCAGGAGTGATACTGGTAGAAGGCGCGCAGCGCGTCGTCCATGGTCTCGTGCGCCGACCACGGCTCGGGGATCATCATCATCATCGCGTGCGGCAGCGAGCGGCCTGCGAGCACCAGCAGCTCGAGCGTGTTGTCGAACATCGCCGAGTCGCTCCCGTTCGGGTTGATCACCGGCAGCAGCTCGCGCATGCGTTCGCCGAACAGTTCCGATTCGAACAGCGACTCGCGCGCCTTGATCCAGTTGATGTTGCCGCGCACGGTGTTGATCTCGCCGTTATGCGCAACGTATCGATAGGGGTGCGCGCGGTCCCAGCTCGGGAAGGTGTTGGTGCTGAAGCGCGAATGGACCAGCGCCAGTGCCGATTCCATCAACGGGCTCTGCAGGTCTGGAAAGTACTGCGCCAGCTGCTCGGTCATCAGCATGCCCTTGTAGACCAGCGTCTTGAACGACAGGCTGGCGACATACCAATACTCCGCCCCATCGATGGTCGAAGTGCGGATCTCGCTGTAGGCGCGCTTGCGCACCACATAGAGCAGGCGCTCGAAAGCCATGTCATCGACCAGCTCAGGACCGCGGCCGATGAACACCTGGCGCATGAAGGGTTCGCTGAGGCGGGCCGTTTCGCCGAGCGTCGAATTGTCGGTTGGCACCGTGCGCCAGCCCAGCAGCGTCAGGCCCACCGACTGCACAATGTGGCCAAGCTGCTCTTCGAGCCGTCGGCGCTTGGTCGGATTGCGCGGCAGGAACACCAGGCCGCAGGCGTACTGCCCAGCCTCGGGAAGCGCGATGCGCGCCTTCCTGGCGGCCTCGGCGAGGAAGCGGTGCGGCATCTGCACCAGCACACCCGCGCCGTCGCCGGTATTGGCTTCACATCCGCAGGCGCCGCGATGATCGAGGTTGCGCAGAATCTCGATCGCCTGCTGCACGATGCGGTGCGACTTGCGGCCCTTGATGTCGACCACGAAGCCGACGCCGCAGGCATCGTGCTCGTACTTCGGATCGTAGAGCCCCTGCTTCGGAGGCGCCGTGAGTCGCGTGCTGTGCTCAGCCATTGAATCCCTCTTACCCCTACCGCTCTCGCCCGCGGCGCCAGTCGCGCACGGATAACCCGTCTTGGCGGCGCCTGGACTAGGTCATAAAACGAATAACTTCAGAGACTTGCGGCGGGCAAACCCGGGCCAATAGCCCGGAATACAGGCGCAAGTCGCCGGCCGAACGGCCCGCATACCCGACACCCGAGGGCACCCATCAACCTATGTGATCGAATATTACTGACGATGAATCGGCGGTCAATGTATTCGCGGCCATGAGGTTAATCACTATGGCCTCGCGACCTGGACTGGAGGCGGTCGCCGCTCGTAGTTCCGGGTCAAGTCGCTCCCCGATACACGCTTTGTTGACCCGGAACTACGAGCGG
>JAYTXT010000309.1:0-15360 GCA_043742765.1 Gammaproteobacteria bacterium
TGATGATGCCGAATGCGAAAGTAGCTCACTCTCATGCCCCATTTGGAGTAAGTCTTGACGTCTTTCTCGCCGCAAATCTTCTGCCGCGCAGACTCCTAGCGGTTGATCTATTGCTCGGGGTGCAATTCCATGGTGGCAGCAGTCAACGAAGATCCGACCGCCGGCGCGTTCAACGGACTCAAGCAACCCGAGCGCACGCTGGAGAGTCACTGGTATTTCGACCCGGCGCATTACCAACGCGAACTCGCCGGCATCTGGCGCCGCAACTGGATTTATCTGTGTCGCGTGGAAACGCTCCCCCCTGCGCCTTCGTTCCGCACGTTCACGGTGGGCGACCAGCCGATACTCGTGGTGCGCGATCGCGACGATACCCTGCGGGCGTTCTTCAATACCTGCCGGCACCGTGGCTCCACCTTGTGTGCAGCCACCGAGGGTCGTTTGCCCACCGGGCACATCACCTGCCCCTACCATGCCTGGAGCTACCGGCTCGACGGGTCGCTCGCGAAGATTCCCTCGGTGCGACCGGAAGGGTACCTCGAGCCCCGCGACCTGCCGCTCTACACCGTGGCGCTCAAGATCTGGCGCGGTTTCGTCTACGTGCACCTGGGCGACCCGTCGCGGGCGGCTGACGGTCATTTCAACGAAAACCGCGAGGCGTTCGGCAACTGGCCGCTCGAAGAATTGGTGGTCGGGCGCAGCGTGACGAAGCGCCTCAACTGCAACTGGAAGATCTTCTGGGAAAACTACAACGAATGCCTGCATTGTCCGGGCGTGCATCCGAGTCTCAGCAACCTGGTGCCGATCTATAAGCGCGGCATTATGGAGCCGCGTGACGATCCGCAATGGCCATCGCACCAGGGGAGTAAGGATCCGCTGTTTGCCGGCGGCCTGAAGCAAGGCGCCGAGACCTGGTCGCTGGATGGCCGGCCCGTAGGCCCGACCTTCCCGCAACTGAGCGCCGAGGAGCGGCGCCTCGGCTACCACTACATGACGAGTCTCCCCTCGCACTATCTGGTGCTGCACGTCGATCATGTGCGCTCATCGCGGTTGTTGCCGCTCGGCCCGGAAACGATGGAGCTCGAGATCGAATGGCTGTTCGCGAAGCAGACACTGGCCGATCCCGCCGTCGACATCGCACGCGCCTGTGATTTTTCCGCTCAGGTGATGAACGAGGATGGGGCAGCCTGCGAGCTGACGCAGCGCGGGCTGCATTCGGCGCCGCACGTGCACGGTTACCTGCTGCCGGAAGACTACGACGTCTTCCGGTTCCAGCAGTGGGTGCGGCGTCAGCTAGGGTGAGCAAGCTGCCTGCCGCGCGCAGCCTGCAGTGCCTGGCGCTGTGCCTGGCGGCCGGCCCGGCCGATGCGCGCCGCCACGGCCATCACCGCAGTGGCGGCGCGGCAGCAGTCGCGGGACAGTTCGATTATTTTCTGCTGTCGCTTTCCTGGTCGCCGAGTTATTGCCTGATTCATCAGGAGGATCGGGCCCAGTGCAGCCGGGGTTTCGGATTCGTGCTGCACGGGCTGTGGCCGCAGAACGCGGACGGTGGCTATCCCGAAAACTGCGCGCGCGGCGCACCGTTGCCGGCTGCAGCTGCGGCGCGCGGGCAAACGCTGTTTCCGAGCCCGCAGCTGATGCAGCATGAGTGGCAGCGGCACGGCACCTGCACCGGCATGGATGCTCTGGGTTATTTCAATACCGCTGACCGGGCGCTGGCGCTCGTGAAGATTCCGCCGGCGTTCGAGGCGCCGCGCGTCGGCCGGTCGATGCGCGCGGCCGAAGTGGTGGCTGCGTTCCGCGCGGCGAACCCGGGGCTGCCGACGAATGGCCTCGTGGTAGCCTGTAACCGCGATAAACTTTCCGAAGTGCGGGTGTGCCTGAGCAAGGAACTGGCGCTGATCGCCTGCGGCCGCGCGCTGCGGAACAATTGTCCTGATGTGGCCCTGCGTATTCCGGCAGCGCGGTGAGCGCCCGACGCGTGGTCACCGCGCTGCCTGGCTCCCAGACCGGTGATTGACGCGGTGCTCCTGCTGCTGACCTTTGCGCTCGGCGCGGCGCTGTCGCGCGTGAGCCTGTGCGCGGTGGCCAGCATGCAGCGGGCGGTTGTCGCCCGCGACTATTCCGGCATCGAACGGTTGTTGCTCGCCGCCAGTGGCGCCGGCGTGATCCTGCTGCTTCTGGCCGGACTGGTGACGGACGCAGTGCTGCCGGGTGCCGCGCCGTTCCACGCTGGCGTCATTGCCGGCGGCGTGCTGCTGGGTCTGGGCGCTATGATGAACGGTGGGTGCTACCTCGGTAGCGTGCTTTATCTTGGTTCCGGCAATCTGAACTTCCTCTTCACGCTGGCCGGTATCGGGCTTGGCGCGCGCGCTGCGGAAATCGGGGCACTGCTGCCCGCCGCTGCCGCGCCCGCTGCGCGCATGGCTACTGGCTTTGTCTGGCTTGGTGGATTGTTCGGTTTCGCGCTGATCATTTTCCTGCTGACGAGGCGCGGGAGGTTCAGGGGGAGGTGGCTGGCGCTGCTCGCCGGGGCGCTCGCCGGGCTGGTCTACGCCCGCCATCCGGGGTGGAGCTATGGCACGGTGCTCGAGACGCTGGCGCACGGGCGCCTGGAGCGCATGGACTGGAGCGCCAACCTTGCGGCGCTGATGTTGTTTGCTGGCGCACTGGCCGGCGCCCGGCTGGCCGGGCGGTTTCATTTGCAGTGGCCGACGCTGCAACGCGCGCTGCGCTGCGTCGCCGGCGGCCTGGTCATGGGGTTCGGCGCGGCGCTGGTGCCCGGCGGCAACGACACGCTGCTGCTGTGGGCAATCCCCGGGTTGACGGTCTACGGGGCGCTGGCCTACGCGGTCATGCTGGCGACGATCGGCCTGGGCTTTCTTGCGGTAGCGGCACTGTAGAATATCGCCATGCGATCGAGTGCCAGTGGCAAAACATCGAAGCGACGTATTGACGGGCTGCGCCTCATCGGGCTGTTCAAGATCGGCAAGGCAGTACTGTTGCTGGCGACGACCTATGGCCTGTACCGCCTGCTCAACGCGGATCTGGTCGAGCATCTGCACGACTGGCTCAACACGCTGACCGATACTTTCGAGCGGCGGCTCCTGGAGCGGGCGCTCGACTGGTTCGATTCGCTGGGCTCGACGCGCCTGAGCGGCATCGTGGTAGTGACCGGGCTGTACACGGCGATACTGCTGACCGAAGGCATCGGTCTGTGGCTGCGCAAGACCTGGGCGGAATGGCTCACGATCACCGCCACGGCCTCACTGATTCCCTTCGAACTCTGGCAGCTGTTCTTCGGGAATCATCACAAGCCGCTGGCCGTGCTCGGCGCAACCGTGCTCAATGTCGCCATCGTGAGTTATCTCGCCTACCAGTTGCGCCGCGGGCGCCGCGCACGGCGGCAGCCAGCTTGAATCCGCGCCTGCGACGCATCGTGCTGCTGCTGCTGCTGGTGGCGGCGACAGCCTGGTCGGTCTCGCAGCATTCGGGCGGCAAGGGCGGATCCGCGCTGACCGTTTCCGCCGTGGCCCCCGACCTCCTGCACATGGGCACTCTCACACTGGAACCCTGCGACATCGGCAAGCGCGGGACGGGCATGCCCACCCTGCGCGCTTATTGCACGGGCATGGATGTGCCGGAGAATCACGGCGCGGCCGCCGGCCGGCGGATTCGTCTGCGCATCGCCGTGGTGCGGGCGGCGGCTGCGCGCGCGGATGCCGACCTGGTGGTTTTCCTCGACGGCGGACCTGGTGGTGCGGCGAGCGAAGACTATCCTGCCATTGCCGCTGCGTTCGAGCCGCTGCGCAAGCAGCGCGCCGTGCTGCTCGTCGACCAGCGCGGCACGGGCGGCTCCAACGCGCTCGATTGCGGCGCGGACGACAGCGCCTCGGTGGCGCGCGCCGTGAATGGGTTGCGCTCTTGCGTGGTGCGGCTCGCGGCGCGAGCGGCGCCGCAATTCTACGCCACCAGCGACGCGGTGGAAGATCTCGAAGCCGTGCGGCGCGCGCTCGGCAGCCCGCAGCTCGATCTCATTGGCGTCTCCTACGGCACGCGCATGGCGCAGCAATACGCGCGGCGCCATCCTGCGGCAGTGCGCGCGATCGTGCTCGACAGTTCGGTGCCCAACGCGCTGGCGCTCGGCAGCGAGCATGCCCGCAACCTCGAAGCGGTGCTGCGCGAACTGTTCGCGCGCTGCCGGGCCGAGAGTGTCTGCGCCCGGCGCTACGGCGATCCGTACCAAACACTGCTGCGGCTGCAGGCGCGGTTGCGCGCACACCCGCAGCAGCTCACGCTGCGCGATCCCTACAGCTTCCGTGTGGAGCACAAGACCATCGACGCCGGCGCGCTGGCGCAACTGGTGAGACTCTATGCGTACAGCCCGCTCACGGCGGCGCTCCTGCCCTACGTGCTGCAGGAAGCCGACACCGGTCACTACGAGCCGCTCCTCGGCCAGGCGCAGGTTGTGGTCGGCGATGTGGCCGACAGCCTGACCGGCGGCATGGCGCTGTCGGTGATCTGTGCCGAAGACGCCGACCGCCTGCGATCCGATCCCACCGACCTTGGGACGGTCATGGGCAATGGCCTGACCGAATGGCTGCTGGCGGCCTGCGCGGTCTGGCCGCACGGTGCGCGTCCTGCGGATTTCGGCGCACCGCTGGCCGGGGCGTTGCCGGTGTTGGTGCTGGCGGGCGAGCATGATCCGGTGACGCCTGCCCGCTATGGCCGGCAGATCGCGCGCACGCTCCCCGGGGCGCGCGTGCTTGAGCTCAAGGGCCAGGGCCACGGCCTGCTGTCGTTGGGCTGCATGCCCCAACTGCTGGAGGAATTCCTGCGCACGCTCGATGCACAGCACCTCGATACCCGCTGCCTCGAGGTGTTGGCGCAGGCCCCGTTCTTCGTCGACGCGAACGGCAGCAATCCATGAACGGGGCGGGGCGGTGATCGAAGTTCGCGGTCTACACAAGTCCTTCGGCACCAAGCGTGCCGTCGACGGCGTGAGCTTCAGCGCGCACGATGGCGAAATAACCGGGCTCCTTGGGCCCAACGGCGCCGGCAAGACCACGACGCTGCGCATGCTCTACACCCTGATGCATCCGGACGCCGGCAGCGTGCTCATCGATGGGCGCGATGCGCAACTCGAGCCGCTGACGGTGCGGCGCACGCTCGGCGTACTGCCGGACTCGCGCGGCCTCTACAAGCGGCTGACCGCGCGCGAGAACATCGAGTATTTCGCCGCGCTCCAGGGCATGGACGCGCCCACGACGCGCACCCGTTGCGACGCCCTGATCACGACGCTCGCGATGGAGGATATCGCCGGGCGGCGTACCGAGGGGTTTTCGCAGGGCGAGCGCGTCAAGACCGCGATCGCGCGCGCGCTGGTGCACGAGCCGCGCAACGTGCTGCTCGACGAACCCACCAACGGGCTCGATGTCATGGCGACGCGGAGCCTGCGGGAGTTCCTGCGCGGTCTCAAGGGCGCGGGCCGCTGCGTGCTGCTGTCGACGCACCTGATGCAGGAAGTCGCGGCGCTGTGCGATCGCATCGTCATCATCGCCCACGGCCGCGTGGTGGCCGACGGCAGCGCCGACGAGCTGCGCGCACTTGCAGGCGAGCAGCACCTCGAAGAGGCGTTCGTGAAGATCATTGGTGAGGCGCCATGAGCGCGACCTTTATCGTGTTCATGAAGGAGTGCCGCGAGAGCCTGCGCGACCGGCGCGTACTCATGAACAGCCTGCTGCTCGGCCCGCTGCTCGGTCCGGTGCTGTTCCTGGTGCTGATGCGGCTGGTGGTGGGGCGCGAACTCGAGAAGGCCGAGCGGCCGCTCCCGGTGGTGGTGATCGGCGCCGAGCGCGCGCCGGAACTGCTCAATGCGCTCAAACAGATGGGCCTTGCAGCACAACCGCCGGTCGCCGACCCGGAGCTCGCGGTGCGCGAGCAACGCATCGACCTGGCGCTGCGCGTCGCCGCGGATTTCGGCGCGGCCTGGCGCGCCGGGCGTCCGGCGCAGGTGGAGATCATCTACGACTCCTCGCGCCGCGAGGGCGCGGGCGACGTTGATCGCCTGCGCGGCATGCTCAAGGGCTACAGCCACCGCAACGGCGCGCTGCGACTGCTGGCGCGCGGACTTTCACCCACCGTGTCCATGCCGCTGGTGGTCGCCAACCGCGACCTGGCGACGCCGCAGGGGCGCGGCGCACTGCTGTTCGCCATGCTGCCGTACATGCTGGTACTGACGATCTTCATCGGCGGCATCTGGCTGGCCATCGACTCGACCGCGGGTGAGCGTGAACGGCAATCACTCGAACCCCTGCTCATCAACCCGGTGCCGCGCGATCGCATCTTGCTGGGCAAGCTCCTGGCCACCGCGGTTTTCAGCACGGCGAGCCTGACGCTCGGCTTGCTCGCTTTCCTCGTGGTTGGACAGTTCATGCCCACCGAGCAGCTGGGCATGAGCCTGGCGCTGGGTCCGCATTTCTTCGCGGTCGCGCTGCCGATGCTGGTGCCGTTGGTGCTGCTGATCTGCATCGCGCAGATCCTGATCGCCGCCTTTGCCAGGAGCGTCCGTGAGGCGCAGACCTACCTGGGGCTGGCGCAGCTGGTGCCGCTGATACCCTCGATCGTGCTCAGCGTGCTGCCGGTCAAGGCGCAGCTGTGGATGTACGCGGTGCCGCTCCTGGGCCAGCAGCTGGCAATCATGCGCCTGCTGCGCGCCGAGCCGGTGCCGGGTTTCGCGCTCGCCCTGAGCGCGCTGGTGACGCTGCTGGCGACCGCCGCGGTGTTCGTCCTCACGCGCCGCGTCTACGATTCGGAAAAACTGGCGATTTCGGGCTAGTTCGCCCCAGGGCGCTGGCCGCCGGAGTCGAAGATGCGCGACAATATCCCGCTGGTGCCTGTTGTGCCAAGCCGACGGTGGTCAAAATGTCTTACCTCATTGCCGGTCTGATCCTGTTCTTCGCCGTGCACTCGGTGTCAATCGTCGCGCCCCAGTGGCGTGACCGGATGGTGATGCGCCTGGGTGCAAGCGCGTGGCGCGGCGGTTACTCGCTGCTGTCACTGGCGGCGCTGCTGCTGATCATCCATGGCTTTGGCCTGGCGCGTGCTGCGCCGATCGTCTGGTATACGCCTGCGGCTTGGATGCACAGCGTCACGCGAGTGCTGATGGTGCCGGTATTTCCGCTGCTGCTGGCGACCTACTTTCCGGGGCGCATCCGGACAGCAGCGAAGCATCCGATGCTGGTGGCGATCAAGCTCTGGGCACTCGCGCACCTGCTCACGAACGGCAGCGTTGCCGACGTGCTGCTGTTCGGCGGGTTTCTCGCCTGGGCGGTCATCGACCGCATTTCCCTGAAGCGCCGGACGCCGCGTGCCGTGCCGGGGGCGTCGCCCGCTAAGTGGAATGACGCCGTCGTCATCGTCGTCGGCCTGGCGCTCTACGTCCTGTTTACGGAGTGGGCGCACCTGCGGTTGTTCGGCGTGTCGCCCCTCGGTTAGTTTCTTCATGTGCGGGCGCTTCGTGTCGCGTGAGCAGGCCGCCATTGAGCGCGAGTACCACATCAAGGTGCGCAATCCCTTCGAGCGCGTCTACAACGCCGCGCCCTCGATGCTGCTGCCGGTGATCCGGCAGGAAACTCGCGCTGCGGTTGGCGCCGGCGGAGGCGAGCGCGAGGCGCTCGCCATGCGCTGGGGACTCATCCCGGGCTGGTGGTCGCAGCCCACGCTTCCCACCGCTACCATCAACGCACGCAGCGAAGAGGCGGCCGCCAAGCCGATGTGGCGCGGCGCGGTGCGCCACAGCCGCTGCCTGGTCCCCGCGCTCGGCTGGTACGAATGGCGGTCAGCGCCGGAAGGCAAGACGCCGTTCTTCATCCATGCCCCGGCGCTGGCCGGGATCTGCTTCGCGGGCCTGTGGTCGGATTGGAAGAACCCAGCGGGCGAGACGCAGCTGAGCTTTGCCATCCTGACCCGCGCCGCCTGCGCCCCGCTGCAGGCCATCCACGATCGCTCGCCGGTCGTTCTGCCCCAGGCGGCATGGGACGAATGGCTGGCTGCATGGCCCGCGGACCACGCCGCGCGGCTGGCAGCCCAGGTGGCTAACTCATTGGAAGATTTCGAGTATTACCCGGTCAGCCGCTACGTGAACGCGCCGCGCAACCAGGGGGAGCGCTGCATCGAACGCGTGGCCGGCTAAGATAGCGGCGAATCCTGAAACCCGCGCTGATGTAGCTGAGTCTAATAGTCACCGACGGGCAAAGGGATGCCCGTCCCTGGCTGGTGGAGTTCCTTATGACCGACGAGATTCCGGGCTGGCGTCGCCGCAAGCCCTCCCGCCGCGCCTTGGCCGGCATCGCCGCAGGAGTCATTCTGGCGCTTGGCCTCGGCTGGCGGCTTAGTCACTCACCCGGCGCCGCCGAGGGCAAGGACGTGGCCGTGCCGCCGCTGGTCACGGTCGTCGTGCCCGCACTCGGCAACGTGACCTCGACCGTGTCCCTGACCGGCCAGATCAGCGCGCAGAACGACATGCCGATCGGCGTCGAGGGCGACGGCGGCCGCATCGCCGCGGTGCTGGCCGAACCGGGCGACCACGTGCGGCGCGGGCAGGTGCTCGCGCGCTTGAATCCATTCACCGCCCAGTCCCAGGTCGAGGGTGCGGAAGCCACGCTCGATGAACTGCAGGCCAACGCCGCGGCCGCGCAGGCGGAATATGCGCGTGCCGAAGGCGCACGTGATTCCTTCTCGGCCGAGGAATTCGAGCGCCGCCGCACCGCCGCGCTGACGGCCAAGGCCAAAGCCAAGGCGGCCGAGGCGCAGCTTGCCGAGGCGCATACGCGCTGGCAGCGCACCACCGTGGTGGCGCCCAGTGACGGTATCGTGCTGACGCGCGCCGCCGAAGTCGGGCAGATCGCACTGCCGGGCGCCGCGCCGCTGTTCCGCCTGGCAAAGGGTGGTGAAATCGAGATGCGCGGTCAGGTAGCCGAGCAGGACATGCCGCGCCTCAAGGTCGGGCAGCAGGCACTGGTGCGCCTCGAAGGTGTGGCCCAGCCCTTTACCGGCCGCGTCTGGCAGATCGGCGCCGTCATCGATACCGTCACCCGGCAGGGTTCGGTGCGTATTTCGCTCCCGGCCGCCGACCAGAACCTGCGGCCAGGCGCGTTCGCGCGCGCCGACATCCAGGCGGGCGCGACCATGGGCGTCATTCTGCCGCAGACCGCGGTGCTGAGCGATGAGCAGGGCAGCTATGCGCTGATCGTCGGCGCCGATGACAAGATCGAACGGCGCGGCGTCACCGTGGCCGGCGCGCATTCCGAAGGACTTCTGGTGAGCGGCGGCCTCACGGGCAACGAGCGCGTGGTAGCGATTGCCGGCGCCTTCCTGCGCACCGGCGAGGCTGTAAAGGTGGCGCCGGGTGTCGTAGCGGGTGGTGGCGGTGGCGATACCAGCGGCAAGCGTAACGGTGCTGCCAGCGGCGCGACGGCCGCGGTAAGCGCCCCGTGAGGCGCATTTCTGCCTGGGCGATTACGCACCCGGTATTCCCGCTGGTGTTGTTCGCGGTGCTCACGGTGTTCGGCATCGTCGCCTTCGTGCGCATGCCGATCACGCTGAACCCGGACATTTCGGCGCCCTTCGTGCATGTACTTATCAGCGTGCCGGGTGCGGCGCCGTCTGAAATCGAGACGCAGGTCCTGCAGAAGGTCGAAGGGTCGGTCTCCAAGATCGGCAACGTCAAGAACATCATTTCGCGGGCGACCGAAGGCCAGGCAATGGTGTTCGTGGAATTCCAGATCGGCACGCCGGTCGACCGCGCGACCACCGACGTGCGCGATGCGGTCGCCCGTATCCGCAGCGACCTGCCGCAGGGCATCCTCGAGCCGCAGGTCGGACGCGAGGAGATTGACGGCGGGCCGATCGTCTATTACGCGGCCAGCACCACGGGGATGAGCGAGGAGCAGCTCTCCTGGTTCGTGGATGACACCATCAACAAACGCCTGCTGGCGGTTTCCGGCGTGGCGCAGGTCAATCGCTCGGGCGGCGTGAACCGTGAGATCCGCGTCGACCTTGATCCCTCGCGCATGCAATCGTTCGGCATCACCGCGGCCGAGGTCAACGACCTGCTGCGCCAGATGAATATCGACGCCGCCGGCGGGCGCGCCCAGGTGGGCGGCAGCGAACAGTCGATCCGCGTGCTCGGCAGCGCGCGCACCGCGCCACAGCTCGCCGACACGCGCCTCACACTCAGCAACGGCCGCGTGGTGCGGCTCGGCGATATTGCCGAGGTGCGCGACGGCATCGCCGAAGTGCGCTCGATCTCCAGGCTCGACGGCCGGCCGGCGACCACCTTCGGCGTGCTGAAGGCCAAGGGCGCCTCGGACGTGGCGACTCTCAAGCAGGTGGAGGCGGAGCTCGCCAAGATCAGCAGCGAGAATCCCAGCGTCCACCTGCGGCAGGTCTTCACGACCGTGGATTTCACCAAGCAGCAGTACCACGCCTCGATCGAGGCGCTGATCGAGGGCGCACTGTTGGCGGTGGCGATCGTGTACCTGTTCCTGCGCGACTGGCGCGCCACCGGCATCGCGGCGCTGGCGATTCCGCTCGCGGCACTCCCCACCTTCGCGTTCATGCAATGGTTCGGTTTCACGCTCAACCAGATGAGCCTGCTGGCGCTGTGCCTGATCACCGGCGTGCTGGTCGACGACGCGATTGTCGAAATAGAGAACATCACGCGCCACATGAAAATGGGCAAGAGCGGCTACCAGGCCGCGATGGACGCGGCCGACGAGATCGGCCTGGCGGTGGTGGCCTGCTCGATGGCGATTGTCGCGGTGTTCCTGCCGGTGAGTTTCATGGGCGGGCTGGTCGGGCAGTTCTTCATCCAGTTCGGCTTCACGGTGGCGGTGGCGGTGTTCATGTCGCTGGTGGTGGCGCGGCTGATCACGCCGCTGTTCGCAGCGTACACGCTCAAGCCCCACGCGGCATTGCGCAGCGCCGACGGCCCGATCATGGACTGGTACCTGAAGGCGTTGCGCTGGTCGGTCAGGCATCGGGTGAAAACACTGATCGCCGGCATCGTATTCTTTGTGCTCTCCGTAGCAGGCCTGGCGATGGTGCCGCAGGCCTTTTTTCCTGACAGCGACAACTCTTCCTCGGCGCTCAAGGTCGAGCTGCCGCCCGGCGTGCTGCTGAGTCAGACCTCGCAGGCTTCCGCGGCCGCGTACCAGATTCTGCGCCGCCATCCGGAAGTGCTGAGCGTGGTCGAATCGATCGGCGAAGACGACGACGGCGAAGTGCGTTCGGGCAATCTCTACGTGCAGCTCGTGCCGGCCAGTCAGCGCAAGCTCAGCCAGAAGCAGTTCGAGGCGCAGCTGACCACGGAGCTGCGGGTGATCCCGGATGCGCGCCTGACCTTCCAGAGCCAGTCCGGCGGTGGCGGCGATCGCGATCTGACGCTGTTCGTGGTGGGCAGCAACCCGGAACTGGTGGAGCGCACGGCGCACACGGCGATCGAGCAGATGCGCACGCTCAAGGAGTTGCGTGATCCGCGCATCAACGGCGACATGGCGCGGCCGGAGCTCGTGATCCACCCAAGGCTCGATCTGGCGGCGCAGCTGGGCGTGACGGTCGCGAGCATCAGCGAGACCGTGCGCGTCGCGACGCTCGGCGAGATCGCGCAGAACCAGGCGAAGTTCTCGCTCGCTGACCGGCAGATCCCGATTCGCGTGAGTCTGGTGGAGTCGGCGCGCAGCAACCTGGCGACGCTCGAGAACCTGCCGGTGCGAACGGCAAGCGGTGCCACGGTGCCACTGAAAGCAGTCGCCGATATAGGCTTCGGCCAGGGGCCGTCGAAGGTGCGGCGCTACAACCAGAACCGGCGCGTCTCGCTCGAGGCAGACCTCAACCACACCGAGCTCGGGCCCGCGCTCAAGAAGATCCGCGACCTCCCGATATTCAAGAACCTGCCCACCGGCGTGCAGATCGTCGAGGTTGGCCAGGCGCAGTACATGCAGGAGCTGTTCACGAGCTTCGTACTGGCCATGGTCGCGGGCATCATGCTGGTGTTCGCCGTGCTGGTGCTGCTGTTTGCGCGGCTGTTCCAGCCGATCACGATACTCTCGGCGCTGCCGCTGTCGATCGGAGGCGCGGTGCTGGGACTGGTGGTGACCGGCAGCCCCTTCTCGATCGCCACCGTGCTCGGCATCCTGATGCTGATGGGGCTGGTCGCCAAGAACTCCATCCTGCTGGTGGAATTCGCCATCGAGGAAATGCGTGCCGGCAAGGACCGATTGACGGCACTGGTCGAGGCCGGCCACAAGCGCGCGCGGCCCATCGTCATGACCTCAGTGGCGATGATCGCCGGCATGCTCCCGCTTGCGCTGGGCCTGGCCGGAGACGCCGCGCTCCAGGGGCAGATGGCGATCGCCGTGATCGGCGGCCTGGTCACCTCCACGGCGCTGACCCTGGTCATGGTGCCGGCCGCATTTACCTGGATGGACGACCTGGAACGGTGGCTGGGACGCAAGATTGGCCAGCGTATCGTCAATGAAGCCCCGGCGGTGCCGGCTCCGCAGGCTGTACGACTGACCGACGCGCAGGCAAACCCCGCTGCGTCAATGTGACGCAGCTCGCAATCTGCCCGCGGGGCCGGCCGGGCGCCCTCCTTCAGAAGCGCTGTGTCACGGCCGATATCCGGTCAGATGAACAACAGCGTGAAATCCGGGCCGGCCGAGGAAAACGCCGCGTTCGCCTTCGTGCGCGAACTGGCGGCGTCGCTGTCGTCGGGCCCGATCCAGCTGCCGAGCTTTCCGGAAGTCGCCTTGCGCGTGCAGCAGGTGCTCGCCGACGACTCCGTCAGCATGGAAGTGGTGGTGCGGGTGGTCGGCGCCGAGCCGATGCTCGCGGCCCGGGTCGTGAGCCTGGCGAATTCGGCCGCCATGAATCCGTCCAGCCACCAGGTCACCGACCTGCGCACCGCGGTGTCGCGCATGGGCTTCGACAGCCTGCGCGCCGCGGCCGTGAGCTTCGCGATGGCCCAGCTCAACTCCCGCCACGAATACGCGAACATCGAGGAACAGCTTACCCAGCACTGGCGCGACAGCGTCACGTTCGCCTCGACCGCTTGCGTGGTTGCGCGACGGAGCGGTCGTATGAGCGCGGACACGGCGCTGTTTGCCGCGTTGGTGGCCGGGGTGGGCAAGATCTACATCCTGACGCGCGCCAGCCATCACCCGGAACTGTTCGCCGATCCGGGCGCCTATCAGGCGATTGTGAAGGAGTGGCACGTCAATATCGCGCGTGCGCTCCTCGAGGGCTGGCACGTTGCCGACGACGTGATCGAAGCGGTGCAGGCTTATGAGCACCGCAATGAAGAAACGCGACCGGGCCAGCCGCTCGCCGACGTGCTGGCCTGTGCGGCACTGATCAACCAGTATCACGATACGCCCGAGTTGCTGGCCGCGGCGCTCCCAAGCGGGCGTGCGGCGCAACGGCTGGGCCTCGCCAACGTGGCGGCCGCGATGCTGCTGTCCGATGCCGCCAGCGAACTCGCAACGCTCCACGCGGCGCTCGGGCGTTAATCCTGGCGGCGCGAATGTGCCTCGATCCATTCCTGGGCCTCGGCGTTGATATCGCGCGGATCGCGGCCGGCGGTCGTGATCGGCGGGCCGATGACGACGCGGATCGTTCCCGGCTTCTTGTATAGCCCGCGGCGCGGCCAGTAGTAACCGGCGTCATGCGCCACCGGTACGATGAGCCGGCCGCTTTCCGCCGCCAGCAGCGCGCCGCCCACGCCGTAGCGGCGTGTTTCGCCCGGCGCCATGCGCGTGCCTTCCGGGAAAATCACCACCCATTCGCCTTCCGCCAGTCGCTGCTTGCCCTGCTCCAGCACGCTTTGTACCGCGCTCTTGCCCGCGCTCCGGTCGATGGCGATAGCGCGCATGAGCCGCAGTGCCCAGCCCAGGAACGGCACCCACATCAGCTCGCGCTTGAGCACCCACACATGCGCCGGCACCAGCACCACCTGTGCGAAAGTCTCCCAGGCCGAGGAATGCTTGATGAGCGCCACATGGTTTCCGGGCGGCAGGTTCTCCGAACCCTCGATGCGGTAGTCCAGCCGGCAGGTAAGCCGCAGCACCGTCAGCAGCGTCTTGCCCCAGGTGTGCGCCATCTTGAAGCGGGCGCTAAACGGCAGCAGCGAACCCACCACCACAAACATCGCGGCGTAGAAGCCGGTCCAGACGAACAGGAACACCGTGAACAGGAGCGATGCGAGCCACTGCATGCATCAGCGCCAGTGCGGGGAGCTCATGCGCAGGCTTTAACCAGGCAAGCGCGACAGATCGGCGATGTGCGTGAACAGCTCGCGCAGTTCGCGCAGCAAAGCGAGCCGGTTGTCACGCAGCCGCGCGTCCGGGTCGTTGACCATCACGCCGTCGAAGAATGCGTCGACCTCGGGCCGGAGCCGGGCCAGCACCGTGAACGCCGCGCGGTAGTCGCCACGCGCGAGCGCGCTCTGGGCCGTCGCGCGGTGCAGCTTGAGCGCGGCGTGCAGCGCCTGTTCCGCCGGAGCCTGGAGCAGGGCCGGATCGACCGCCGTGCTCGCGCCGGCCGCCGACTTCTTCAGGATATTGGCGATGCGCCGGTTCGCGGCCGCCAGGCTCGCGGCTTCCGGGAGCGCAAGGAAACTCACCAGCGCGCCGATGCGCGCGTCGGCATCGAGCGGCGAGCGCGGCGCGGTTGCGAGCACGGCGTCGAAGATTTCGGTGGTGACGCCGCTGGCCGCGTCTTCCAGGTACTGCGCTCGGAGGCGCTCCATCACATAATCGTAAATCTCGCTCGCTACCGCGGCGCAGCGCGGCGGCAGATCTGCCACCGGCTGCGTCGCGAGCGCCTGCTCGATCAGTGCGCGCAGGTCGTAATCCAGCGTGCGCTCGCGGCTTAAGCGCAGTACACCGATCGCGGCGCGGCGCAGGCCAAAGGGGTCGCGCGTGCCGCTGGGTTTCTGGCCGATTGCGAAGATGCCCGCGAGCGTGTCGAGGCGGTCGGCCAGCGCGAGCGCCATGCCACTTGGTGTTGACGGCAGTTGATCGCCTGCCGTACGCGGCAGATAGTGCTCGCGGATCGCCGTGGCCACTTCGGCATCCTCGCCGTCGGAGCGCGCGTAGTAGGCGCCCATGACGCCCTGCAGCTCGGGAAATTCGCCCACCATGGCGCTCAGCAGGTCGCACTTGCACAGCAGCGCCGCCCGTGCGACGCGCGCAGGGCTGGCGCCGCACGGCGCGGCGAGACTGGCTGCCAGCGCGGTGATGCGCCTTACCTTGTCGCCGATTGAGCCCAGCTGCGCCTGGAAAGTGACCCGATCGAGCGCCG
>JAYTXT010000310.1:0-2065 GCA_043742765.1 Gammaproteobacteria bacterium
AGCTCCACCCTGGGCCTGCGCGGCGGATATCGCCTGGCGCGCCCCGCCGCCGAGATCACAGCCGCGCAGATCCTCGACGCGCTCGAGGGCCCCATGGCCCTGATCGAGTGCGCGAGTCACCGCCACCAATGCAGCATCGAGAGCACCTGCGGCGTGGGCCGCGCCTGGCAGCGCGTCAACCTGGCGATTCACCGCTCGCTGCAGGAAATCACCCTGGTGGAACTGGCGGGCCTGGGCGGCGAGCCCGTGCGCTTTGCGGCGCTCGAGCGCGCGCTGCGCGGCGGCCGAACGGAACGCGCATGAGCGGCAACACTGAACTGTCGGCGCTGTTCGACCGTGGTTACGAGCACGGGTTCGTAACCGACATTGAGTCCGACACCATCGCGCCAGGCCTCGATGAATCCGTGGTGCGGCTGATTTCGGCCCGCAAGCGCGAGCCGAGGTTCCTGCTCGACTGGCGGCTGCGCGCCTTCGCGCACTGGCAGCAGATGCGCGAACCGCACTGGGCGCACCTGCACTACCCACCCATCGACTACCAGGCCATCTCCTATTTCTCGGCGCCGAAGGCCAAGGGCGGCGCGCCCAAGAGCCTGGCGGACGTCGACCCCAAGCTCCTCGAAACATATGCCAAGCTGGGCGTGCCGCTGCACGAGCGCGCGCGCCTCGCCGGCGTCGCGGTCGACGCGGTCTTCGACAGCGTCTCGGTTGCCACCACCTTCAAAAGCCGCCTGGCTGAAGCCGGCGTGATCTTCTGTCCGTTCTCGGAAGCCGTGCATTCGCACCCGGAGCTGCTGGAGCAGTACCTGGGGAGCGTGGTGCCCTACACCGACAACTTCTACGCCACGCTCAACTGCGCGGTGTTTTCAGACGGCTCCTTCGTCTACGTGCCGCCGGGCGTCCGCTGCCCGATGGAACTGTCCACCTATTTCCGCATCAACGCGGCCAACACCGGCCAGTTCGAGCGCACGCTGATCATCGCCGACACGGGCAGCCACGTGAGCTATCTCGAAGGCTGCACGGCGCCGATGCGTGACGAGAACCAGCTGCACGCCGCGGTGGTTGAGCTGGTGGCGCTCGATGACGCGCAGATCAAGTACTCGACCGTGCAGAACTGGTATCCCGGGGATGCCGAAGGGCGCGGCGGCATCTTCAATTTCGTCACCAAGCGTGGCGAGTGCCGCGGCCGTAATGCGCGCATTTCCTGGACCCAGGTCGAGACCGGCTCGGCCATCACCTGGAAATACCCCGGCTGCGTGCTGCGTGGCGAGAACTCGGTGGGCGAATTCTATTCGGTTGCCACGGCCAACAACCACCAGCAGGCCGACACTGGCACCAAGATGATCCACATCGGCGCCAACACCCGCAGCACCATCGTCTCCAAGGGCATCTCCGCCGGTCACGGCCAGAACACCTATCGCGGGCTCGTCAAGATCATGCCCTCGGCGCACGGCGCGCGGAATTTCACGCGCTGCGACTCGCTGCTCCTGGGTTCGCAGTGCGGCGCGCATACTTTTCCGTACCTCGAATCGCGCAACGCGCTCGCCACCGTCGAGCACGAGGCCAGCACCTCGCGCATCAGCGAGGACCAGTTGTTCTACTGCCAGCAGCGCGGCCTCGGGCCCGAGGACGCGGTCAACATGATCGTCAGCGGCTTCTGCCGCGAAGTCTTCAAGGAATTGCCCATGGAATTCGCCGTCGAGGCCCAGAACCTCCTGGCCGTGACCCTGGAAGGAGCGGTCGGATGAGCGCCCCGCTCCTGGAAATCGAAGGCCTCCGTGTCAGCGTGGCCGGCACGGCGGTGCTGCACGGCGTCTCGCTCAGCGTGCGCGCGGGAGAAGTGCACGCCATCATGGGTCCGAACGGCTCGGGCAAGAGCACGCTGGCGCATGTACTCGCCGGGCGCCCGGGCTACACCATCACCGGCGGCGCAGTCCGCTTCGATGGCGTCGACCTGCTGGCACTGGCGCCCGAGGAACGAGCGCGCGCCGGGCTGTTCCTGGGATTCCAGTACCCGGTGGAGATTCCGGGCGTCAACAACGCCTACCTGCTCAAGGCGGCGCTTAAT
>JAYTXT010000311.1:0-1603 GCA_043742765.1 Gammaproteobacteria bacterium
GTCTCGCTCCGTGACCACTCGCCGATGGCGCTCGAGGCGCTGGATTGTGAACTGGTGGCACAGTTTCGCGATCAGCTCCTGCCCTTGTTCACGACGCGCACGGTGGCCGATCGCACGCGCTGCCGGCCTGGGGAAAGCTCATCCCAGGATATACAGCTGGCCTATGAAGTGTTCGTGCCCGCGACCGCAGCGGGACGGTGACTGGCGGGCGCGTGATCTAGGGTTTGCGGCAGGCCGTCGCGCAGATCGCGTGCGCAACATAGCCCGCGGCCGTGGCAAATGCCCGCCCCGCGTAGTCCATGTGCGCGGTCTCGGGATCGATCCCTTCTGACACGATGCCCCCGTCCCAGGGGCTCGCCAGCAGTATGGTCTGTGCACGTTCGCGCGAACGCTTGAGCAGCAGCTCGTCGGCGATCACCCAGGAAGTCGTGATCGGCAGGCGATAACTCCCGGGCAGGCCGTAGGCACTGCCGGAGTACGAATACTTGTAGTTCGGGGAATGCAGCCAGTCGTAGGTTCGCCGGAACAGCGGGTCGTCCTCGGCGATGAAGCCGAGCGCCGGCAGCTTCATGAGCGAGCCGGGCGGAATGTCGGTCGTGGCGAAGTTCTGGCCGTCGGTGGCAGACGCGAAAATCGCGCCGCTCGCGCCGGGAGCCGTGGTCGTCACCATGCGCGCCATGATCGCCACGCGCAGTTCGCCGGCGCGGCGCTTCATGTCGGCGCTGCTGGCGCGATCGTGCAGGCGCTCAAACAGCATCGCCATGTCGCCCAGCGCGCGCCAGCTGAGCACGTTGTCATAGGTAATGAACGGCAGTTTCTGGAATTCGTCCTGTGAATCCTGCAGCGATGAATAGAGTCCCGCCTGGGCGTCATAGCGGCCGAGCAGGCGATCGCGCAGCTGCGCCAGCGCGTCGCGATGGGCATCGAGGAAGGCCTGATCGTTCGTGACACGCATGTAGGAGGCGAGCGCGAGCACGGGCGCGACGGCTTCGTCGAGCTGGAAGCCGTCCTCGAGCACCACGCCGTCGATGAAGCGGCTGTGCGTGCCGGTGTTGCGCAGCTGGATTGTCAGTGCGTACTCCAGCGCGTCGCGCGCGAGTCGCGGGTCGAAATCGAGCAGGCCCGGGAAACTCCACAGCATCGCATCGCGGTCCCAGTAGGCGGCGGAGACGTAGTAGCGCGGGCTCCGCGAGGTCACGCCGACCAATTGTTCGGTATCGATCGTGCGGCCCCAGGCATAGAAAGCCGTAAAGAGAAAATTGCGGTTCATCAGCAGATCGAGATCGGCGCGACCGGTAGTGCGGGTGCGGGCACGGCACCAGGCGGCGGCCTCCGCGATCATCGCCTCCGACCCGGAGCGATCGAGCATCTCGCGCAGCGAGCGTGCGTTGTGCGCGGCGCTGAACTCCTCGACGCCCGGGGCTAGCACGAACAGCGCTTCGCTGCTCTCGCCTGGCTGCAGGACGACGCGGTGCGCGGCGTCGGCTTCGGGCGAGAGGGCCAGCGGCGGAGCGCCCGTGGTTGCTGTCGCGCCCGGGTGCACCAGCGCCCAGGCAAACTGCGTGTCATGGGTGATGTAGCTGAAGACTTCGCCCGGATCGAC
>JAYTXT010000312.1:0-7740 GCA_043742765.1 Gammaproteobacteria bacterium
ATGGCGAGCACTCCCATGCCCATGAGTCGAGTAAATGCATTGGTCTTCATGAATTGCTCCCGGGTTTGTTTGCTAATGGCATTTGGTTTTCAGGCCTGATCGCGGGCAGGCGCGGCACCTGCAGTACGCTGGTAGATGGTCGTCAGCAACGGCCGATCCACGGCGGCCACCGCGTGGGCGATGGCGTTCAATACGCAGTCCCGGTCCACCGGCTGCGCCAGCGGTGACCCGCCCGTCAGTCCGTCGCCGCAGGCGCGCTCGGCTGCGCGGCGGATGCGCTGGTACAGTTTCGCGGCATCGGCCGGTTGCTTCAGGTCGAGATCCGACACGCGGACGGTGACGGATTTCCGGATCATCGCTGTCTCGCTCGCGTTCGCACCGACCGGCGCCAGCGCGATCATCAGCGTGACCAGCGGGCTCCACAGCAGCGTGCGGGGAATTTCAGGGTGCAACATATCGGCCTCCTTGACTTTGGCATGGTTCGGAAACTTTCAGTTTCGGTGCAGCAACGACGCTGCCTTAGCTTTGATACTCGCGGGACCGCGAATGGTTGCAGGGAAACTGGAAATACTTGCGCGCGGCGCCGCGCCGTGAACGGCAGGCGCACACGGGCGGCGCGCCTGATGGCGCGCGCTCCATGAGTCACGAGCGGGTACTTAGGCGGCCTTGACGGCCTGGATCAGCTGGCTGGCGGCGGCCTGGCCGTCGCCGTAGAGCATGCGCGTGTTGTCGAGGTAGAACAGCGCGTTCTCGATGCCCGAGAAGCCCGCGCCCTGCCCACGCTTGATGACGATGACGTTCTTGGCCTTGTCGGCATTCAGGATCGGCATGCCGTAGATCGGGCTCGATTTGTCGCTGCGCGCCACTGGATTGACGACGTCGTTGGCGCCGATGATCAGCGCCACGTCCGCGGTTTCGAACTCGGCATTGATTTCATCGAGGTCGGCGATCAAATCGTAGGGAACACCCGCCTCGGCAAGCAGCACGTTCATGTGGCCGGGCATGCGGCCTGCTACCGGGTGAATCGCGAAGCGCACCAACACACCGCGATCGATGAGCAGCTGGCACAGCTCCCACACCTTGTGCTGCGCCTGCGCCACCGCCATGCCGTAGCCCGGCACGACGATGACCTTCTGCGCAAACGCCATCATCACGCCGACGTCGGCCGCCTCGATGGGCTTCATGCTGCCGCTCACGGTGCCGGTCGCCGCCGCGCCACCGGTGTCGCCGAAGCCCGAGAACAGCACGTTGCCGAGCGAGCGGTTCATCGCCCTGGCCATCAGCTGCGTGAGCAGCGTGCCGGCCGAGCCGACCACCGTGCCGGCGATGATCATCGCGGCGTTCTGCATCACGAAACCCTCGAACGCAACCGCGAGGCCGGTGAAGGCGTTGTACATCGAGATGACCACCGGCATGTCGGCGCCGCCGATCGGCAGCGTCATCGTCACGCCGAACACCAGCGCCAGCACGAAGAACAGCGAGACGTGGAAGGCATCGTGCGTAAAGCCGCTGGCCAGCAGCGCGCCCACGAACAGCGCCGCAAGCAGGATCACCACGTTCAGCAGCTGCTGGCCGCCGAAGCGCCAGGATTTCTTGATCAGGCCCTGGAGCTTGCCGAAGGCGACGAGGCTGCCGCTGAAGGACACCGCGCCGATCAGGCCGCCGATTACTCCCAGCGAGCCCATGGTGAGCGTCATGGTCTCGCCGCGGTACAGTTCGACCGCCGCAATCGCCGCGGCAGCGCCGCCGCCGAAACCGTTGTACAGCGCGATCATCTGCGGCATGTCGGTCATCGCGACCCGCTTGCCCGAGATCCACGCGAGCACCGTGCCGGCGATGATCGCCGGCAGGAGCCACTCGAAGTTGCCCATACCCGGGTAGAGGAACGTGAACAGCGTGGCAACCAGCATGCCGGCGCCTGCCCAGACGATGCCGCTGCGTGCCGTGACCGGCGAGCTCATGCGCTTCAGGCCCATGATGAACAGGAACGCGGTGACCAGGTAGCTGATCTGGATCAGCCACTGCCGGCCGTCGGCGCCCAGTGCGGAAATATCCATCAGTGGCCCCCCGGCTTCCGCCTGGCGCCGCTCGACTTGAACATCTCAAGCATGCGTTCCGTCACGACGTATCCGCCGGCCGCGTTGCCGGCGGCCATGAACACGCCGATCGCGCCGATGACCTTCCCGAGCGTGCTGTGGGCGTTGCCGAGCGCCACCATCGCGCCGACCAGGACGATGCCGTGCACGAAATTGGAACCCGACATCAGCGGCGTGTGCAGGATCACCGGCACCTTGGCGATGACTTCGTAGCCGGCAAACGCGGCCAGCATGAAGATGTACAGGGCAACTATGCCGGTAATGGCAACTATCGCGGTCATGTTCCCTCCACGGCCTTGCGCGTGGCCTCATGTTTGATGGCGCCGTCATGCGTGAGGCAGGACTGCGCGAACACCTCGTCCTGCCAGTCGATGGCGAGCGCGCCGGATTGGTCGAGCGCGGGCTTGAGGAAATTGAGCAGGTTGCGCGCGTACATCTCGCTGGCGTGATAGGCGAGCTGCGCGGCGAGATTCACCGGGCCGACGATTTTCACGCCGTTGTGCAGCACCGTTTCGCCCGCGCGCGTCAGTTCGCAGTTGCCGCCCGACTCGGCGGGAATGTCGATGATCACGGCGCCGGCCTTCATGCGTTCAACCGCCGCGCGCGAAATGATGCGCGGCGCGGGGCGGCCGGGAATCGCCGCGGTGGTGATTACAATGTCGGCCAGTGCGATGCGCGCCTCGAGTACTTCCTGTTGCTGCGCTTTTTCTTCCGCGGTGAGCTCGCGGGCGTAGCCGCCAGCGCCTTCGGCGGAGACGCCGGTCTCGATGAATTTCGCGCCCAGCGATCTGACCTGTTCTTTGGTGGCGCTGCGCACGTCGTAGGCTTCGACGACCGCGCCCAGTCGCCTGGCGGTGGCGATGGCCTGGAGCCCCGCGACCCCGACGCCGACGATCAGCACCTGCGCCGGACGGATGGTGCCCGCCGCGGTGGTGAGCATGGGCAGGAAGCGATCGAGTGTATTGGCCGCAATCAGTACGGCTTTGTAGCCTGCGATCGCCGCCTGCGAGGACAGCGCATCCATCGATTGCGCGCGTGAAATGCGCGGCACCAGCTCCATCGCGAAGCTGGTGATGCGGCCGGCGCACATGGCCTTTACTTCAGCGCTACGCGCATGCGCCTGCATGAAGCCGATGACCACGGTGCCTGGGCGCAGGGCCTCGATCTGTGCGACGTTGGGCGGCTGCACGCTCAGCAGGATGTCGGCCTGTGCCAGTACCGCGGCGGCCGAATCAGCCCACTCGATCTTCTGGTACAGCGCATCCGGGAACTGGGCGCTGACGCCCGCACCGCGCTCGAGCAGCACCCGCGCCCCGGCCGCGGCCAGCTTGCCGGCCACTTCGGGCACAATACTGACGCGGGTTTCGCCGGGCACGCTCTCGCGAAGCGCGCCAATGGTCGCGGGCATGAAATAACTCCCATTTTGATGAGACTCTGGGGCCTCATCCGTTGAATTCTCGCACCGGGCTGCCTAATCTTACACGGATGAGCCTTAAGGTTTCGCCCCGCCGGCATCCTGCCGATGAAGATACGCGCCTGGTGCTGCATTCGGCCGCGCACGGCCTGGCGCAGATGGTGCTGCGAACCGACATCGCCGGCATGCCGCTCGAGTGGATCGACTACCGCGAGGCGGCCCGGCTTTATCATCAGGAGCAGGTCGTCTACACCTGCGGTTCGCCGGTCTACCGCCTCTACGGCGGCGTGAACGCGCGCTCCGGCAGCCGCACCGTGGTCGAGGTGAACTCGATTGTGGCGACCGTGGGCCATACCGGCAATCCCGGTAACACCCGCCATGACTATGTGCCGCCGCTCAACAACGAAACCCTGTTCAGGCGCGACGCCTACCTGTGCCTGTATTGCGGCGAGCGTTGCCACAGCCGCGAGCTCTCGCGCGATCACGTGCGCCCATTCAGCCAGGGCGGACGCGATGTCTGGACCAACGTGGTCGCTGCCTGCCGCAGCTGCAACAATTTCAAGGCCTGGCGCACGCCCGAGCAGGCCAAGCTGCAGCTGATCGCCGTGCCGTTCATGCCGACCTACGCCGAGTACATCTTTCTCAAGGGCCGGCGCGTGCTCGCCGACCAGATGGAATACCTGCAGGCGCATTTTCCGCGCAGCAGCCCGCTGCACGCGCGCATCCAACGCTGGCTCGGCTAGCGGCTGCCAGGACCAAAGCGCTTGGTCTATCTCGTCGATGCGTCGGTCTACATTTTCCGCGCCTGGTTTTCCCAATCGACCGACCAGCGCGATGGCGACGGCAACCCGACACACGCGCTCTACGGCTTCGCGCGCTTCCTCGGCGACTTGATCGAGCGCCGCGCGCCGCGCTACCTGGCGGTGGCCTTCGACGAGAGCCACGGCTTTGGCCACCGTCATGCGCTGTTGCCGTCCTACAAGGCCAATCGTGAGCCTGCGCCGCCCGAGCTCAAGCGCCAGTTTGCGCTGTGCCGCGAATTTTGCCGGCACCTGGGCGTCGCCGAGTTTGCCAGCCGCGAATACGAGGCGGACGACCTGATTGGCACGCTGGCGGCGCGGGTACGTGCCGATGGGTTGCGCGTCACGGTGGTCACGCGCGACAAGGACCTGTCGCAACTGGTCGGCCCGGGTGATCGCTTCTGGGACTACAGCGATGCGGCGGAATATGCCTACGAGGAAATCGCCGCGCGCTTCGGGGTGGCGCCGGAACGCATGGCGGACTACCTGGCGCTGACCGGCGATGCAGTTGACAATATTCCGGGTGTCCCGGGCGTCGGCCCGAAGACCGCGACGGCGCTCATGAACCGCTATGCGACCCTCGAAGAACTCTATGCCGACCTGGAGCGGGTCGCTTTCCTGCCGCTGCGCGGCGCCTCACGGCTCCCGGAAAAGCTGCGCTTGCACCGCGAGGCGGCCTTCCTCGCGCGCTCGCTGACGCGCATTCACTGCGACGCGCCGCTCGTCGCCGATCGCGACACGCTCCGCCGCCGGAACCCCGCGCTGGCCGAGCTGGGTCAGTTCTGCAGCCAGCACGGCTTTGGCGCGATGCTGCCGCGCCAGGCCGAGCGCATCGCGCGACTGGCGGCCTAGGCTCAGGCCGCTCAGGCTTTCTTTGGCATGTAGGCCTTGCACCAGCCCTGGGCGTTGACGAGCTTCCCGGGAAACAGGTTGCAGGGCACCCAGGCCTCGCCTTCCTTGCCCTTACCCTGCAGGCAATTGTTGCACTTCTGTGTCGGCTTGAAGTTCGGGAATTTCTTGGCGTCCACCGCCTTGCCGCTCTCGACGTAAGAGAGCGCTATGCCTACGGGGTCGGTCGGCCCAACGTGCGGCAGCGCTCCGGCAGCTGCGGCGGGCTTGGCCGCCTCGGCGCCGGCGCCACGCACTACCAGCAGCGTGCCTGCACCGAGGGCCAGGGTCTTGAGCGCATCGCGGCGCGACAGCAGATTTTTCATGGGTCGTTACTCCGTCAGCGGGTCTGTCAGAAGATCAATGTGGGGCAATTGTACCGGACCGCGGCTGCCGCGCCCCAGTAACTCTACGTATGGCGGCGTCCAGCGTTGCGCTATCCTCTTGGGCAGCTTCGCCGGGTGGGTGCGCCATGATCCAGAAGAATATCGAATCCGCACTACACGAAAACCGCCGGTTTCCGCCGCTGCCGGCCTTCGCGGCCCGCGCCCGGCTTCGGGGCCCGGAGGTCGAGGCCATGCGCCGCCACGCCGCGGCCGACCACGTCGGCTTCTGGGGCGAGCTGGCGCGCCGCTCGCTCCATTGGCACCGGCCGTTCACGGTCACGCTCGATGATTCCATGGCGCCAAATTACCAGTGGTTTCCTGACGGGGAGCTGAACGTCTCCTGGAATTGCCTGGACGTCCACCTCGAAGCGCACGGCGACAAGCCTGCCATCATCGCCGAGGGCGAGGCTGGGGACGTGCGGCGCTTGTCCTACCGGGAATTGCACGCCGAGGTCTGCCGCCTCGCCAACGGCCTCAAGCAGCTGGGTATCGGCCGGGGCGACCGGGTGGTGATCTACATGCCGATGGTGCCCGAGGCGGTCATCGCCATGCAGGCCTGCGCGCGCATCGGCGCGGTGCATTCGGTGGTATTCGGCGGCTTCTCGTTCAACTCCATCCGCGATCGCATCGAGGATGCCGGCGCGCGGCTGGTGATCACCGCCGATGGCGGGCGGCGCGGCGGCAACATCGTCGAACTCAAAGCCGCGGTCGACAAGGCGCTCGACGGCGCCTGTCCTACGATCGAGAAGGTCATCGTGCTCCGCCGCTCCGGGGCGCCGGTGACAATGCGGCCCGGACGCGACCTGTGGTGGCACGAGCTGACCAGCAAGCTCCCGCCCACATGCGAACCGGTCTGGGTCAACGCCGAGCATCCGCTGTTCCTGCTCTACACCTCGGGCTCAACCGGGAAGCCCAAGGGCATACAGCATTCGAGCGCGGGGTATCTGCTGAACGCGAAACTGACCAGCGAGTGGGTGTTTGACCTGCGCGACGACGATGTGTACTGGTGTACCGCCGATGTCGGCTGGGTGACGGGCCACACCTACATCGCCTACGGGCCGCTGGCGGCCGGCGCGACCATCCTCATGTACGAGGGTGCGCCCACCGTGCCTGATGCCGGCCGTTTCTGGCGCATCTGCCAGGATCACGGCGTCACCATTTTCTACACCGCGCCGACCGCGATCCGCGCGCTGATGAAGCTCGGCAACGCGATCCCCGGGAAATACGACCTGTCGCGTCTGCGCCTGCTTGGCTCGGTCGGCGAGCCGATCAATCCGGAAGCGTGGATGTGGTATCACCGCGTGATCGGCGGCGGCCGCTGCCCGATCGTCGATACCTGGTGGCAGACCGAGACCGGCGCCATCCTGATTTCGCCGCTCCCGGGCGTCACCGTCACCAAGCCCGGCTCCTGCACCGAGCCACTGCCCGGGATCGACGCTCTCATTGTCGATGATCACGGCGATCCGGTGACGCGGCCCGACGCCGGCGGGTACCTGGTGATCCGCAAGCCCTGGCCGGGAATGCTGCGCACCATCTGGGGCGACAACGCGCGCTACCTCAGCACTTACTGGGAAAGATTCCACAACCGCTACTACGTCGCCGGCGACAGCGCGCACCGTGACGCCGACGGCTTCTTCTGGATCATGGGCCGCATCGACGACGTGCTGAAAGTGGCGGGTCATCGGCTCGGCACGATGGAGATCGAATCGGCGCTGGTCGCGAACCCGCGCGTCGCGGAGGCCGCCGTGGTCGGCAAGCCCGACGAGATCAAGGGCGAGTCGGTGTTCGCCTTCGTGGTGCTGCGCGGACCGCGGCCCACCGGCGACACCAGCGCGCTGGTGAAGGAACTGCGCGCCTGGGTCGGCGAGCAGCTTGGGCCCATTGCCAAGCCGGACAACATCCGCTTCGTAGACAATCTGCCCAAGACCCGCTCCGGCAAGATCATGCGCCGGCTCCTGCGCGCGATCGCGGGTGACCAGCCCATCACGCAGGATATTTCCACGCTCGAGAACCCGGCGATCGTCGATCAGCTGCGCGGCATCGAGTCGTCGGCCGCGCCAGCAGCCGCGAAGCGACCGGTAAAGCGGAAAGCGAAGCCCACGGCAAAGCGCGTTGCGAAGCGAACGGCGAAGCCCGCGGCAAAACGAACCGCGAAG